>NZ_JAKZEQ010000019.1:0-58553 GCF_022549155.1 Lactiplantibacillus sp. ME-2 | reverse complement strand
AAAATCAAGAGACCCTACACATTTGATTCGTCGAAACTTTGTTCAGTTTTCAAAGGTCTAAATCGTTCGTTGATTACCTCAACGCAACTATTAAAGTCTATCATCATCAGAACAAGCTGTCAACATCTTTTTATAAATTATTTTGAATAACTATTCAATGTAAATGCTCACATCAATTTGAATATTCATAATAATGAGTAATGTTGCATATCGCTCTTAACGACAAGAAATATAATACCAAGAATAACGACCCGGGTCAACCCTTTTTATGAATTAATTTCAGAAAAGTTTTAAACACCGATTAATGTCGCAATAGACTATATTTTACGGGGTTTTTATTAAGATAGCAAGCAAAAGTTCAATAAATCTCCCTTTAATTTTCAACGACTGTTTTTCAAAGTAAACCAACGCTAGCATAATGAATATTATTTCGCTGACAATCTACCAAATCAAGACAACCAATCAGTCAGCATCCCCCACCTCATCACCGTACTTTATCGGTTCACAACATCCGCGACGCGCCTACCATTCCAACTTTGCATTTACTTGGGACCCCAAAATTGGTAATACTTCATCGTTCACCATCAGTGTCAATTCACACTGCGCAACAATCGGCTTAATAATAGTGTACCGCGCTGTGGTCAAAACAAGTGACAGCTTACTTCCGCAACCAAAAAGGGATAACGCCGTCAGCGTTATCCCTTAGTTGATACGAGTTCGATTAATCAGAACTACTGCTTGAACTACTACTACTGTCACTCGAGCTAGACAGTTCTGGTGCATCCGTCTTATACAGACTCTCCGTTGATTTGCCCTTATGCTTCGAGAGAACACTCGTCTTCTTCTCAGCTTGGATCTCTTTCAATGATTTGAGGGTCTTAGTCAGCTTATAACTATAGTCCGACTTATTGCCCTTCTTAAAGCCCTTAGGCGTGTAGAACCGTAGTAAGTCACCCTGGATGACCCGATCAGAGAGTGAGAGTTCCGTCGTCACATGATTTTGCATCTGTTTGACAGTATCCTTCTGCTTCGTCGTCATATCCGTTAGCTTCTTACCGGTCTTCGAATCATAGACTGTCCCACTGATCTTCGTATATGTCGGTGAGACAAAATCCCCGTTCCGGAAAGCCACTGTCTGGTTATGCTGTTTCGACAGTAAGTCCGTTCCGAACTGGATGTAACCCTTGTTCTTGATCCCTAACAGGTCAAAAATCGTTGGCAACGCATCAATTTCACCACCATACGTGTGGTTAATACCACCCTTGATTCCTTCAGAATGAATCATAAATGGTACTTTCTGGAATTGAGCCAAGTCGAAACTCGTTACCGACTTTTTACCCAATAACTGTGCAATGGCAGCCTTATGGTTGTTTGAAATCCCATAATGATCTCCATAAAGCACAATCATACTATTCTTATATAAGCCGGCCTTCTTCAAGTAACTAATGAATTCGGCAAAGGCTTGATCAAGATAATGGGCCGTTTGAACGTAGCCATCAACGGTTGAATCCCCGGTCGTCGTCTTATCGATCGACTGGTTCTTCTTATCCAATTCGTATGGATAGTGGTTCGTCAACGTAATCAGCTTTGCGTAGAATGGTTGTGGTAATTGCTCCAAATACTTAACAGAGTCTTTGAAGAAGATTTTATCCTTCAAGCCATAACCAATATTGTAGTCTGACTTCTCTTTATAGTAAGAAGAGTAGAAGAAGTAGTTATACCCCCACGACTTATACGCGTTATCCCGATTCCAGAAACTAGCCACATCACCGTGGAAAGCCGCAGTCGTATAGCCCTTTTGTGACAGGATTGCTGGCGCTGCCTGGAACGTATTCGACGTCCCATACTGCGTCATCGCTGACCCGGTTGGTAAACCAAACAAGGAGTTTTCCATCATCATTTCAGCATCAGAGGTCTTCCCTTGCGCCACTTGATGGTAGAAATTATCAAAACTCAAAGTACTCTTATCATGATAGAACTTGTTCAGGTTCGGGGTAACTTCCTTACCATCGACCTTATAATCAATTAAAAATTGCTGGAAACTTTCCAAATGAATCACGAAGACGTTCTTGCCCTTCGCTTTACCAAAGTATTTGACGTTCTCGCCAGCCTGGTTTTTCTTGAGGTAGGCTAACACACTCTTCATATCACTACTACTTGCTTGGGCGCGCGTCGCACTTTCCTTTTCGGTCTGATAGAAGCTATACCCTGCATATGTGTTGAGTCCCAAGTACTTAACGATGTAGTTGTTATCAAAAGTCCGCGTCAATAAATCTGAACGGTCATGTTCAGACATGCCGAGGTCAACAGCAAACAACGCCACCCCAATCATGGTCAGTGTTGCCGCATACCGAATTTTGAAAGGCCGTGGATCGATCCGAATGACCTTGAAGGCTAATAACAGAATCAGCAACACGACATCTGCATAAACTAGGAAGTCGGTTCCATGAATGATCTGTCCCAAACTCTTTCCGAGGTTATTACTAGCAGCACCGGAACTCTTAATTACCCCCGCCGACATGAAATCAGAGAATTCCCGGTAATACAAGATATTGGCAAATAACCACGTCGTCTGTAGGGCGTCAATGATCATCATAATCCAATACTTTAAGCGACCACGGAAATATAGGGCAATACCGAGCAGCACGATCGCTGTCGGAAATGGATTCAAGAACAAGATAAATTCCTGAACGGGTCCCTTAACCCCTAAAGTAAACTCGCTCTTATAAGCGATATATGTCTTTAGCCAAAATAAGACCACGGTTAGGAGGTAAAAGCCCAACGTTGTGTTGACCTTCCCAACCGTGTTTTTTATAAATTTAGGCATGGTAATTTCTTCCTCCGTTATTGCTATTAACAAATCCATATTATAACGGTTGCGTACTAGTTAGCAATATCTTGAAGATTTCTTCAAAAATTCTTCAACATTACAACGCGTCATAATATGGATCTATCGAAAATCTATCTGGATTTTGGGGGAATCTAGTTATCCGTTAGCAAATCGTATAATTCAATTGCCACGAGGTCAATGTTATCAAATTCAAACGTTTGGTCTGGATTGAATTCTTGTAACGTGTACGTCGAGGTAGCGGGATCATACGCTACTTGCCCACGTTGAACGCCTTCCTTTTCGAACCGCCGTGATTGCACTTCGGTTGCTTCAGTTGTGCGCATGGCTTCTAGTCGTTTGAGAATTGCTGATAGTTCAGATTTATCCATTATACTAATCTCGCTCCTTCAAGTTTTGTTTACATTCTAGCAAAAAATAGGACTAATAACACGTTTTTTTAGTAGAAAGCCCATTTTTACCACAAATTTTCACACTTATAATTATACCCTAACTTCCTGCTAAGACGGTGAGAAGTTGTGCTAAAATTAGAACAACTTATAAATTAAAGGAGTTCGGATATATGACACTATTTAGAGACGATCTCAATGAAACCATCAGTCACATTCAAGTTTCAACCATCCGCCAGTTTGACGAAGAAGTTAGTGCGATACCTGATATGGTCAAGTTAACGCTCGGTGAACCCGATTTCAACACGCCTGAGCACGTTAAAGTGGCTGCTAAAAAGGCGATTGATGACAACTACTCCCACTATACTGGCATGGCAGGTCTGTTGGAGCTACGCCAAGCGGCCGCCCACTTTCAAGAGACAAAGTACGGCGTCCACTATGATGCTGAAGACCAAGTCTTAGTGACCGTGGGAGCGACTGAAGCTATCGCAACTGCATTAACGACGATCTGTAATCCTGGTGACGCCATTATCATCCCGTCCCCAATCTTTCCAGCGTACATCCCCATCATTCAAGAAGCACATGCCAAGCCCCTCTTCATGGATACGGGCGTTAACGATTTTGTCATTACGCCTAAGATGGTCGACGATTTTATTGCTGCTCATCCTGACGAGAACTTCAAGGGAATCGTGTTAAACTACCCGAATAACCCCACTGGTGTCACCTATGTTGAAGATGAAATCAAAGCGCTCGCCGACTGTTTCCATCGCCATAACTTGTGGGTCGTATCCGATGAAATTTACAGTGAACTGACTTACGGTAGCGACCACGTCTCAATTGCTAAATTCATTCCTGACGAAGTGATCCTGATCAATGGCTTATCGAAGTCTCATGCTATGACTGGCTGGCGAATCGGCTTCCTGTTTGCCTCTAAGGAAATGACGGCCCAACTTAAAAAAGTCCACCAATACTACGTCACTGCAGCAACCACGATTGCTCAGAAGGCCGGTGTTGAAGCCCTCACCAACGGAATCGATGATGCGCAACCAATGCGGCAAGAATACCAAGCTCGGCGTGATTTCGTTTATCAAACGATGTCGAAGCTCGGTTTCAAAATCGCACGTCCTACCGGAGCCTTTTATATCTTCGCGAAAATTCCAGCTGGCTTTGAACAAGACTCGATGGCATTCTGTAAAGACTTAGCACGCAAGAATCAGCTCGCGATTATTCCAGGGACTGGTTTTGGTGCCGAGGGGGAAGGCTACGTGCGTCTAAGTTACGCTGCTAGCATGGAAAAGCTCCACCAGGCCATGGATCGCCTCACTGCATATATGCAGGAACCTGCTAACTGTATCAACTAAGCAACGACAGTCCACCAACTAACTGTCCTAGGTCATCACTGTTAGTCATTTCAATGACTGAATTGGATTCAACTCAAAAAGGTGCGCCAACTACTCGTAAATTACGATAGTTGGCGCACCTTTATTTGTCTTCAGCATCACACGATCTATTAAGCGAGCATCACTTTGCGAACGCATACGTGCCCGTGGTGGTCCGTTTCGCGGGCGCCGTTGCCCATTGAAGTGGTCCAAGCATCGTCAGCGCTTCAGGCGTCCGATAAATGACTTCCTTCGTCGTTCCTGACAATGGATCCGTCAATCGCAATTTAAGAACGGCCGTATTAGCAGCCAGATAATTTGGCGCTGTCCGATGTAATGGCCACAAAGCAATTTTGGTCTGCGTTATTGGCTGCTTACTATTCACCCACAGTTTTGAATTGTACTTCGTCACCAGACGCACTTTGGTCTGCGTCCCCGGAATCTGATAATTGATGCTCTTAGGTACAACCTGTTTATACTGCTCGGTCGTTTTGAGCATCAGCCGCAAGTTGTTGTTCGCCGTAAACTGCCACGCACCGCCAAGTGTTGTTGCAATCATCCGGTGGCCGTTCTGCCGGTATGTAGCGACTAAGCAAGCACCGGCCTGATTCGTATAACCGGTCTTCAGTCCATCGACTGGCACGCGGGGATCATAGTACTCGGCGCCCTTCAGGATCTCCACCGAAGTTGGGACCGTATACTTATGAATTTTGACTGAACGTTGATTAGCAACTTGAATAACATCGGGGTAAGCATCAATCAAATGTTGTGCAATGGTCGTCACAGCCCTTGCTGACACCAGATTTTGGTCCTGATCGCTGGTTCCCTTGATTTTTAAATCGTAATTTTTTAAATCAGTATTATCAAGTCCCGAAGCGCTAATAAAACTCGCATCCAAATGCCATTTGGCCGCTTGTTGATTCATTAATTTAATGAACTTATCATTACTGCCAGCAACATACTCCCCCAGCGCAATGGCACCACTATTCGAAGACCCTACCAAGGTAGCTGCGAATAACTCCCTAACCGTAAACGTCTCCTTGGCAGGCATCGGCATTACGGATAAAGTTGCACTGGTTGCCATCTTGCGGACATTTTTGCGAATTGGGACTGCATCCGTCCACTTGATTTGACCATGCTCGATGGCCCGTTCAACTAAATACAGCGTCATGAGCTTACTCAAGGACGCAATTGGTAATTTCTGATCGGCATTCTGCGCATAAACGACCTGACCAGACTTGGCATCCATCACGTAGGCGGCTTTGACCTCATCCGCCTTACTACTGGTCGCGTGTGCCGCTACATTGCAGCTCAACACCCCGCTGACTGTCGCTGTCAACACTAGTCCCCATACCAACCGTTGTTTGATTAACTTTAACATAGTACCTTCCTTTAATTCGTAACCGCGAAAAATGGGTCGAACAATGATGTCGGCCCATTAAAATTACTGTTCTTGTGAATCCGACCGGCTAGGTGCCGCAATCGGAATTTCTTCTGCTTTTTCAGGCCGCATCGCCATGGCGATCATCCCTAAGAATAGTCCTAAATAATACGTTAAGATCCGCCAGATCAGCATCGCTAAAATCAGCTTACTGTGGCTGGGAATGAACTTAGCAAACAACGCCGTGAAACCAAATTCAGCACCACCGGCCCCACCTGGAATCGGGAATAGTGATGTCACTAAGAAGATCAACACGTTCAAACTAGTCACCATAATCAAATTAACATCATCGATTCCCATTGCCCGCATAATAAAATACGGAATCAGGTAGTAAAACAGTAGCTGTAAGAAGGTGACGATACAAACTTCGACCAGCATCCGCCAGTCCTTGGTCATTCGAACGCTTTCTTCGTAGAACGAATCGATTTTTTCACTAATATTGTTTTCGAACTTGGCAAATCGCTCAGCTTTCATAAACCAGCTGACCGGGATCAAGACGATCTTCACCGCTCGTTTTGTAAAGTTGTACCAGTACATCACCAGCAACAGACCAACAATCACCGCAAAGTGAATCAGAAAACCTAACAAAACGTATAGTGACAGGTAACTTAACTTTTCAGCTAAATAATGAAAACCAATTAACATGGCGAATAAGAAATTCAATACCACCATGGCCTGAAAAACAACAAACTTCATCAATGCAACTGAACTTGCCCGCCCAGCGTCAATCCCTGATTGTGCCATCACGAAGATTTGGGCAGGTTGGCCACCCGAAGAAAACGGGGTGATACCGTTGAATAGTTGCTCGGCTAAAGGAACGCGCAGGGCACTCTTAAAGCGATAGTTCCGATAACGGTGCCTGACAAACTTTTGCACCACCACGGCTTCCAGACCGAAGTATAGTCCGACACACCCTAACGCAACTAATAACCACCACCAATTCAAAGTGAGAATATCGTCCATTAGATTGCTTAGTTTGACATTGCGCAGTGAGTACCACGAAATGCCGACGCCTAACGCAACCATTACGAGTAATGACCAGATATTTTTTCTTGTCATTGACTACCCCTCTTTTGCCTGTTGCAAATAAAAATCATGCCAAACTTTGGCAAGGCGCTCTTCCGAATAATCCTGAGCAGCCAAAACCGCCTTGTCATGCAAGAATTGCAACCCGGCTGGATTATGGCGTAACTGGTCGATCTGTCGTTGCATATCATCAACATCACTGGCTGCTTGATAGTAGCCATCAATGATTGCCCGGTACAAATCTAAATCCCGGAGCAATACTGGTGTCCCACAACTGAAGGCTTCCAACACGGACATCGGAAATAACTCGTTATAAGAAGGCAGTAAGAAAAGATCCGCCATATTATAATAGTCCACCAATTTCTCACGAGGAACGATGCCTGGAAACGACAGATTAGCTGGCGGGTTATCCACCACCTGCTTCAACTCCTGATAACCATCCGTAATTCGGCCAAACGAGAACCCACCGGCCCATACAAACTGGATATCTGGATTCTGCTTTGCAAGCGTAATAAAATCAGGAACACCTTTCCGATCCTGAATCTGACCGGTCCCGATAATCATGAATTTATTTTGATCATAGCCGTATTGTTGGCGCAAGCGCAACTGTTTAGCCTTAGTCATTTCGTAAAATTCACGTTTGCTGACAAAATTCGGAATATACGTTACATCTGCTCTTTTGATATGGTATGCTTCCAATTTTGGAATGAAAGTCGGGTTCACCACCACAATGTGGTCCATCCGCTTATAAAATGAGATTAAATAACGATTGAAAATCATTTGGAATGGTCGTGGCAACTTCAAGCTACCCTCGAGCGTCTCTGGTAAGAAATGCACGTAACCGATTTTACGGCCTCGATTAGGCATAAACGTAGACAGGTAAAACATTGGATTAACCGTATGGTAATGTGAAACGGCGGAGCGCCCATATCGATTGACTTTAATATTAAATTCATCCTGCCAATGGGTCCGCAACAACCGCATCAATTCTAGATAGGCGCTGCCGACTCCCTGACCCTTGACGGAGTCAGCTTTTGAAAACATGGTAATGTCTAACATAATTCGTCCCCTTACGCGTCATACGTCGAATAAGCATCCCCGGTTTGGCGGTGCTCATTGACGATTTGACACACGTTAATTACTAATATTCGCCGATTTATCCGCTGATTCAGAATACGCCAGCTGTACGTCTTGATAGTAGTTGATCACTTGCTTGCCGAAATACTCTGCGGAAATTTGGTAAAGCTTCTTCTGCCGTGGCTTGGGATCGTTAAAAGTATTGGGATGTTGTAAATAACGCACAACATCCTTGATCAGATCGGTCTCACTTGTAAAGGTCGTCCCCAGTGACGGATCATCAAGTAATTGATCCGTGTACGGACTAGCAGCCACTACCGTTTTAAGGCCCGCAGCCATTGCTTCAATGTACGTCAGCCCCTGTGATTCTGAGTTCGAAGCCGAAACGAACAGGTCAGCCATCTGGTAATAGTTATAAACTTCATCATTATCAATTTCACCGGTAAATTGTACGTGCGCCGTTAAGCCGGCGTCTTGAACCTGATTTTCCAGTGTTTCACGTGCCGGACCATCACCTACAATCAGGAGTTGGGCATTCGGCACCTGTTCTAAGATCGCCGGTAGGGCTGCAATGACTTCGTGAATGTTTTTCTCGTAGGCCAAACGACTCAAGGAAAGTAATACTGGCGTATCAGACTGATAGCCGAGTCTTTGCCGATAATCCACCGTCGACTGCTGCTCGTACTGATTAATGTCGATTCCAGTCGGAATAATGCGAATTGGCGCTTTAACGCCGTAGCCCGTCAGTGTATTTGCAACCCGCTCACTCGGTGCTACAATCCCGTTCAGATGATAACAATACGCCCGTGTGGCCTCCTTAACGTGGTATGGCTTTAACAACTTACCATTCGCAATATAATGTAGATAATCCTCATACATCGTGTGGTACGTATGGATACATGGGACTTTTAATTGTTTGGCAACAAACTTACCAATCATCCCCATGGAGAATTCTGTCTGCGTATGAACAATATCCAGGCCAAGATCCTTAGCAACCTGGTAAGCCTTAAAAAGCCCGCGAACGGCGATGCGCCGATCCGTGAACGAAACAAATGGAATACTCGTAAACCGAAAAATATTGCGTTCATAAATATTCTTATCAACATGGGGATCCGTGGTCGTAAAGATATAGACTTGATGACCAGCCCGTTCGAGTTGATTGCGTAACACCTTGATTGACGTTGC
Source organism: Lactiplantibacillus sp. ME-2 (assembly GCF_022549155.1). NCBI lineage: Bacteria > Bacillati > Bacillota > Bacilli > Lactobacillales > Lactobacillaceae > Lactiplantibacillus > Lactiplantibacillus sp. ME-2. The sequence goes on along the minus strand of NZ_JAKZEQ010000019.1, from coordinate 49,208 downwards.
GACCCCACTCACTTGTGGATAGTATGTGTCTGTAAATATCCCGATATTCACGTAGATTCTCCCCTTATTTCCATCAATTAACCGTGCTGCTAATCGATGTTGCTTAACCGCGCTTAGATCATTATTTCATGATCATCACGAATTCGACTTAATGCCTGTATTATAAACATTATATTGGTTAAATATCCGAGTTGCAAATAATCTTAATATAAATTAAGAGTTCATGACAAAATCTATCTGACCAGCTACACCTATAGAAAATGAATTCGAAATGATGAATTGTAATCGCTAGGCATCACTCAACACCGCCATTACATCGTTTTCACTACACCAACTCTTCACCGTCAACAGCGAGTAGCAATGTGCCCTGTGTCCATCATTGACTAGCGCGCGGTCGCAACTATGGACAATTGTCACAATGCCTAAATGTCCAGTCAATTCGCGTCATGTACTGTGCCAGCTCTCATCATACCGGTGCGGGTAGCCCACTCCCCCGTCGTGCTAAACCCGGGGCTAGTACCAACTGGTTAATGACCCGCATTTACCCACAAAAAAAGAGCAAATCTGCAGATTTGCTCTTAGTTTGATTGTTTATTTACCGAAGACGTTCTTTTCAACTAATTCTTTGACTTCTTCGTTAGTAACACACTCGTTAAGTGCCTTATCAGCTAATTTAGCCATTTCCTTAGTATCAAGTTTCTTCATTAATGAACGTGTCTTAAGCACGGAAGTTGAACTCATTGAGAATTCATCCAAACCTAAGCCCATCAATAATGGCACCGCAATCTGATCCCCAGCAACTTCACCACACATACCCGTGAAGCGGCCGTTCGCGTGAGCAGCGTCAATAACATGCTTGATCAAACGCAACAACGATGGGTTGTATGGTTGATACAAGTATGACACTTGTTCGTTACCACGATCAGCAGCAAATGAGTATTGAATCAAGTCGTTAGTCCCAATACTAAAGAAGTCGACTTCCTTAGCAAACTGGTCAGCTAAAATAGCTGCCGCTGGGATTTCAATCATGATACCAAGCTTGATGTCGTCAGCAACAGGCGTACCAGCTGCAACCAACTTGGCTTTTTCTTCCTCAAAGATAGCTTTGGCTTTACGGAATTCGTCAAGCGTTGCAATCATTGGGAACATAATCCGTAATTGACCGTAATGTGACGCACGTAATAACGCACGTAACTGGGTCCGGAAGATGTCATCACGATCGAGGGAAATCCGAATAGCCCGATAACCCAAGAATGGGTTCATTTCATCAGGTAATGGCAAGTAAGGTAATTCCTTGTCACCACCGATATCCATGGTCCGAACAATAACGGGTTTGCCGTTCATCCCTTCGACAACCTTCTTGTAAGCTTCAAATTGGGTATCTTCGTCAGGTAATTCTGAACTGTTCATGTACAAGAATTCTGAACGGAATAATCCAATGGCTTCAGAGCCAGCATCCAAAACCCCATCCATATCGTCAGGTGTCCCGATGTTAGAAGCTAATTCAAAGTGCTTGCCGTCCTTAGAAACGGTGGCCTCGTTCTTCAACTTAGCCCATTCAGCCTTTTGCGCAACAAAGTCTTTAGCCTTTTGTTGGTAATCAGCAACTTCAGCATCCGTTGGGGATACTAAAGCGTCACCGTTGATACCATCCAAGACGACCGTATCGCCTTCTTTGATATCAGTCGTGGCAGATTCAGATCCAACGACCGCTGGAATTTCAAGCGTCCGTGACATGATGGCTGAATGACTAGTCCGACCACCAATGTCAGTAATGAAGCCCTTAACATACTTACGATCAAGTTGAGCTGTATCACTAGGTGTTAAATCGTGGGCAACCACGATTACTTCGGAGTCAATTAAAGCTGGACTTGGTAAGGTTACCCCTAACAAGTGGCTTAAGACCCGCTTCGTTACGTCGCGAATATCACCGGCTCGTTCTTGCATATATGCATTATCCGTCATCGCTTCAAACATTGAAATGAAAGTATCAGTAACTTCCTTCAAAGCTTCTTCAGCATTGACTTTATCATCCTTGATCTTACCTTCAATTTGTCCGAGCATTTCTGGGTCAGACAAAATGGTGATATGAGCTTCAAAAACTTCTGCTTCTTCTTCACCCAAGTTTTCAACCGCTTTGTCTTTAATGACCTTTAGTTCAGCCTTGGAAGCATCGAAAGCGTCATGTAACCGTGCAACTTCAGCATCCGTATCGGAAACTGTTGTCTTTTCGAATGATAAATCTGGATCAACTAGCATATAGGCCTTAGCAATTGCAACACCATCACTGGCCGCAATTCCTTTTAGTACCTTTTCAGCCATTATTCAGATAATCCTTCTTTCTTCATCGTTTCAGTTAAAGCTGCGATAGCGTCGGCTTCGTCGGCACCTTCAGCAGAAATGGTAACGTCAGCGTCTTTACCAACACCGAGTGACATAACACCCATGATGGACTTTAAGTTAACGGACTTGTCTTGGTATTGCAACGTAATTTCTGAGTTGAACTTACTTGCTGATTGTACCAATAAAGTTGCGGGACGTGCGTGGATACCAGTGTCTGCGATAACGTGAAATTCTTTCTTTTCCATAACTATTCGATCTCCTTCAAGATAAATAAATTTAAAATTGGTTCCGAGTCAATTCGAGTTGCCGCCAACACGTATACTCAAGAGCCCTTAATAATGATGATAGCAATTATCCAATTAAAATACAAGCCCTTTCATTCAAGCTAGGCCTATTAATTGGTTGTCTTACCATCCTTCTCGAAATGGTAAACAATGCGGCCATCTAAGTCCGCTGTACCAATGACTCGTTTACGATACTCATACTTCATATAGGCGTCGTGAAAAGCCATAAATTCATCCGGCGTTACGGTAAAACTGTCGCGTTCGCCATGACGCAACGCTTCCATTAACTGGGTATAATCCGTTGCCAAACAATTACCGCCTCCTCAAAGTTAGGTTGACACATTACTGCATCATTATTTTGATATTTACGAACAAAGTTCTCCGCCGCTCACTGGCTGTTGACGGTCACCAATGAAAAACGATGCGCTGCAAACATCAAAACTGGTCAGGCTCGATACATGCAAAAAAACCGCTTTGTACTATAATATAGACAGACAGTTACATCATCACTTATCCTAACCAGATAATTAATATACAACGAATCCGGTTACATGACAAGCTATGAGTTGCGACTATCCAGACTATTCAGAAATAATTGAATCAATCAGCCATTGCGAATTATCCCGGCCGCACGTCCAGTTTTGACCCTGAGGCTTTTCACTTGCAACAGTCCGTAAATTCGCTATACTAATAGTCAAAGGTCAACAAAGGTCAAAGAGCCGATGAACCTTTAACTATGATCCTAATCGATTTAGTTATATTTCTGATGCGAAAGGTGTGTGACAGCATAATGCTTTGTGACAATTGCCATAAGAACGAAGCGACGATCCATTTATATACGAGCGTCAACGGTCAGCGGCGACAAATCAACCTTTGTCAAAATTGCTATCAACTGCTAAAGAATCAGGAACAGCAACCAAATAACGGAGTTGGAGGTGCTGATATGGCACAAGATCCATTCGGTTTTGGTGGTCTTGACGACATTTTCCGTGCAATGCAGGGTGGCGTTGATCCTAATAACGCTTACCGGCAACAACAGACCCCACCGACCCAGCCAGCTGGTCCTAATGGCGGCAATCGTCGTGGCAATAACAACGGCGGTGGCCTCCTTGGCCAATACGGCTTCAACTTAACAGCGCAAGCTAAACAGGGCAAAATCGATCCAGTGATTGGTCGCGATACCGAAATTAATCGGGTTATCGAGATTTTGAATCGCCGGACCAAGAATAACCCCGTTTTAATTGGTGAAGCTGGGGTTGGTAAAACGGCGGTCGTGGAAGGACTAGCACAGAAAATCGTTTCTGGTCAAGTTCCACAAAAACTGTTAGATAAAGAAATTATTCGTTTGGACGTGGCTTCCCTTGTTCAAGGTACCGGTATTCGAGGTCAATTTGAACAACGAATGCAACAATTAATGAAGGAAGTTCAAAGCAATCCGAATATCATCCTCTTCATTGACGAAATCCATGAAATCATGGGTGCCGGTAATGCTGAAGGTGGTATGGATGCTGGGAACGTCCTGAAACCCGCCCTTGCCCGTGGTGATTTCCAATTAGTTGGGGCCACGACATTAAACGAATACCGCGACATCGAAAAGGATGCCGCCCTCGCCCGCCGGTTCCAACCGGTCACGGTCAACGAACCGAGCGTGGAAGAATCTATCAAGATTCTCGAAGGTATTCAGAAGAAGTACGAAGACTATCATCACGTTAAGTACGATCAAGATGCCATTGTGGCAGCCGTCAAGTTGTCAAATCGTTACATTCAAGATCGTTTCTTACCTGATAAGGCCATCGATTTACTCGATGAAGCTGGTTCACGTAAGAACTTGACGTTGAAGACGGTCGATCCAAAGACGATTCAAGAAAAGATCGACGAGGCAGAAAAGCAGAAACAGGACGCCTTGAAGAAGGAAGACTACGAAAAAGCCGCCTACTATCGCGATCAAGTTGCTAAGTTAGAAAAAGCTAAGCCCGATGAAAGTTCAGACCAGCCTAATAACGATACTGCCACTGTAACAGTCAAGGACATGGAACAAATTGTCGAAGAAAAGACAAGTATTCCAGTTGGTGACTTGCAGGCTAAGGAACAGGCTCAAATGAAGACCTTAGCACCCGACCTTAAGAGTACGGTTATTGGTCAAGACCAAGCGGTTGAAGCAGTTGCCCGGGCCATCCGGCGTAATCGAATCGGTCTGAACGGAACTGGCCGGCCAATTGGTTCCTTCATGTTTGTTGGCCCAACCGGGGTTGGTAAAACTGAATTAGCTAAACAACTTGCTAAGGAACTGTTTGGTTCCCAAGACGCCATGATTCGGTTTGACATGAGTGAATACATGGAACCACATTCAGTAGCTAAGTTGATCGGTTCACCGCCTGGCTATGTTGGCTATGAAGAAGCCGGTCAGTTAACTGAACAGGTTCGTCGTCATCCATATAGCCTAGTCTTACTAGACGAAGTTGAAAAGGCTCATCCGGATGTCATGCACATGTTTTTGCAAATCCTCGATGATGGCCGGCTGACCGACTCACAAGGTCGGACTGTCAGCTTCAAGGATACGATCATCATCATGACTTCCAACGCTGGGACTGGCGACAGTGAAGCTAATGTCGGTTTTGGTGCCGCTGCTGAAGGCAAGACGCACGATATCACTAGCCGGTTGACGGACTACTTCAAGCCAGAATTCTTAAACCGGTTCGATGACATCATTCAATTCAACGCTTTATCTAAGGAAAACTTGATGAAAATTGTTGGTTTGATGATCGAAGATGTCAACGGCATGTTAGCTAACCAAGGCTTACACGTCCACGTCACAGAACCTGTCGAGGAAAAACTCGTTGAACTAGGTTACAACCCTCAGATGGGGGCTCGCCCACTCCGGCGTGTTATCCAGGAACAAATCGAAGATCGCATCGCCGATTTCTATTTGGACCACGGCGACGTTAAGAACATGGTTGCAAAAGTTGAAGACGGCAAGATTGTTTTGGCGGCTGAGACGAAGTCCGAATAAGATAATTAAATTTAGAGCCAGAAGCGTAAACAATCGTTTACACTTCTGGCTCTTTTTTGTGCCTACCTCAAATCCTCATTGAGTCGCTATGAATAGCCCGCGTCTCTGCCATAATTAAACGCCTAATTTAAAGTCCCATAATTGTCGTTCCAAATTATCACGCTCAATGCCAATATAGCGTTTTGTCACCTGCTCGCTCGAATGATTGAAAATCATCATCAATCCGGCAATGTCACGAGTCTTTTGATAATAATGATAGCCAAATGTCTTGCGCAACGTGTGCGTACCAATATCATCCCGCTCCAGGTACTCACCGGCCGTCTGAAAGACTCGATAGACACCATTAACGGTTAAAGCTCCGCCCCGACCACTACAGAATAACGGTTCATTTGCCCCCCGATACCGCGTAAAGTGGGCTAATTCCGTTTTGAGGTTTTTCAAAAACAACCAGCGCTTCTTGCCCGTTTTTTGTTCCATGATCATAACACGATCTTTGCCACGTACTTGCCCAACCTTCAGTCGTAAAATATCACTCATTCGTAATCCCGTGTTAATTCCAACCAAAACAATCATGCGATTACGCTCCCCATAACGCGCTTGTGAAACAGCCCATAAAAAATCATCGATTTCTTGGTCCGTTCTTAGCGGTTCAACATTATAATGCATACGCTCCATTACACCTCAATCAATCTTATTAAGTTTAAATTACTTAACCTAGAGTAAACTAAACAAAGTAATTGTTAACCTATAATGCTCCCCACTATTAAGTGCTAAAACAAAAGCGCGGGACAAAGAGTCTCCCCTTTATCCCGCGTTAAGGATATTACTTCACTTAATATCCGTGAACGTGTACATCTGCCTATAATTGCAAAGCTGATAATTGATCCGCTAACTGTGTTGCTGGTGTCGTGTCAAGTGATTTAGTCAATTGTGCATCAACATCCTTCATTCGATCCTGACCAGCCTTCGTAAGCGTTAAGACCCGTAAACGCCGGTCTTGTTTAATTGGTTGACTTTTCAACCATCCTTGGGTTATCAAGGTGCCAATATTTTGTGCCAACGAGGCTTTCGCCACATTCAACGCATTTGCCACATCACCAATCTGGATACCAGGATGTTGTTCGACATAAACTAAGATCCGTAACTCGTTCAAACTAAGCCCTGTGGCGGACGACCAGTTCGACGTAAGTCGTTTTAAGTCCCGTTCAAGGTGCATGATATTCATAATATAATTAATTGGTTGTTGCATACTAACAGCATCCTTCCTGAAATTTGTACTTTTTTCATTAACCGTTCAAAACAAGCCATTGTCCCTTCGCATGATTTTTAAAAAAATAGTGCGAATTGATTCCTGTTAAATCAATATTTTTGATACGATTCGTCATTGCCGCTCGATAACCGTATCCTTGACGACCTCAATTAAGTCAACGTTTCACTCGCAATATTTTTTTAAAAATGGTGCGAATCAATTATTAAGACGAATAGTTATATTTGTTAACAAACTTTATTAACAATATTATTATTGCATAATTACAAAATTTACACAAATAACTTTGACTACCGGTCACAGTTTAGCTGGTCAAAAATAGCCGTCTATCCCCGATTTAATCGGCTTTTTGACAATTGATTCCATCAATATTTTTTACATATTAAATTTATATGTCAAGTTAACATGAGTTAATTATAATGGTTATTAATTAATAAACTTATCTAAACAGTTAATTAAATATTCTACTGAATAATAAAACAGACGTCGAGTATTCGCACTCGCCGTCTGTTTTATTAGCCGTTACTCAGAAAATTCCGTAATTAACCCCGCGTCAACAGCCCGCTTGGTGTATATCGGGATTTCGTCTTCAGTTGCCCGGACAAAGTGCCCTGGTGCAATTTCGACCATTCGCCGCTTCTTACCGTCATGTTCGGTCGTTTCGTCATAAGGAACCTGCTTACGGTTACGTTCAAACTCTGGATCAGGTACCGGCACCGCCGAGATCAAACTCTCGGTGTACCTGTGTAACGGATGATTATACACTTCATCCGCAGGCCCAATTTCCAGAATCTTACCGTAATGCATAACGCCGATCCGGTCACTGATATACTTAACCATTGACAAATCATGCGCAATAAATAAATAAGTCAAGTTCTGCTTAACTTGTAATTCCTTCATCAAGTTAACCACTTGGGCTTGAATCGAAACGTCCAGCGCAGAAATTGGTTCATCAGCAATGATGAATTTAGGCTCTACCGCTAACGCCCGGGCAATCCCGATCCGTTGACGTTGACCACCTGAAAATTCATGTGGATAACGACTAGAGTGGTCCTTGTTAAGACCAACCGTCTCCAATAAGTCTTCAACTTGCTTGGTTCGGTCTGCATCATCCTTGGCTAAACCGTGAATATCAATCCCTTCCGCCACGATATCCTTGACTTTCATTCGTGGATTCAATGAGGCGTATGGGTCCTGGAAAATCATTTGGATCTCCCGGCGAAATTCATGGCGTTCCTTCTTAGTGTATAATTTAGAAACGTCCTTACCGTCAAAAATGATTTCACCATCAGTTGGTTCATATAAGTGAATGATGGAACGTCCGGTCGTGGTCTTTCCTGAACCAGATTCACCAACTAACCCAAATGTTTCACCTTCATAAATGTCAAAGGAGACGTCATCAACGGCCCGGACTTCATCTTTTTTGCCGACATTAAAATACTGCTTTAAATGGCGAACTTCTAGAATTTTTTTACGTTCATCAGGCATGTCTACTTACTCCTTTGCTACGAGATTTGAAATTGGTGCTTGCGGTTTTTGCATGGCCGCAAACTTTTGCTGACGCCGAACGATTTCAGCAGGTGGCGTTACCTTTGGGGCATCTGGATGAAGCAACCAGGTTGCCGCGTAATGGGTATCAGAAACCTTAAAGAATGGGGGTTCCTTCTCCGTATCAATCTTCATCGCGTAATCGCTCCGCGCTGCAAAGGCGTCACCAACTGGTGGTTCCAACAAATCTGGTGGGGTCCCTGGAATCGCTGATAATGAGCCACTTTCAGTATCCAAGGTTGGCATCGAATTGAGTAACCCCCAGGTATAAGGATGTTGTGGATTGAAGAAGATCTCATCGACTGTCCCGTATTCCACGATTTTACCGGCATACATCACTGCGACCCGATCAGCCATTCCGGCCACGACACCTAAGTCATGGGTGATAAAGATAATCGACGTATCAATTCGATTTTGTAAATCCTTCATCAAGTCCAGAATCTGGGCTTGAATCGTCACGTCCAAGGCAGTCGTTGGTTCATCAGCAATCAGAACTTCAGGATAGCAGACCAATGCAATCGCAATCACAATCCGTTGCCGCATCCCGCCTGAGAATTGGTATGGATAATCATTGATTCTGCCTTCAGGATTAGTAATCCCAACCAATTTCAACATCTCTAGCGCTTGGGCAATCGCTTCTTTTTTCTTCAAACCCTTATGTTTCATCAAAGGTTCCGCAATCTGCATCCCAATCCGCATTGTTGGATCCAATGATGTCATTGGGTCTTGGAAGATCATGGCAATATCCTTACCACGAATGTGTTGCATGTCTTTTTCGGACTTTTTAATAATATCTTCACCGTGGAACATAATGCTCCCACGTTTAATTTCAGCATTAGGTGCTAACAGGCCCATCAGTGAACGTGTCGTCACTGACTTACCAGACCCTGATTCACCAACAATTGCCAAGGTTTCACCCTTACGTAAATCAAAGCTAACGTCACGGATGGCTTTAACTTCGCCCGCATAAGTATGGAAATTGATTTCCAAGTTGCGGACCTCAATCACATTTTCTGGTTTTTCCATAGTGCTGCCGTCCTCCTAACGTTTTGACTTTGGATCAAACGCATCGCGCATCCCGTCACCTAACAAGTTAAAGGCGAGCATCAAGATGATCAGCACGATGGCTGGGTACCACATCTGATATGGCAAGAATTGGAAGTTCTTCTGCCCATCAGAGATCAACGTCCCCAATGAAGCTTGTGGTGAACTGATCCCAATCCCGATATAACTCAAGAACGCTTCGAAGAAGATCGCACTTGGTATCGTGAACATCGTTTGAATAATAATGACACTTGAAAGGTTTGGTAACAAGTGTTTCCAAGCAATCTTGACGGGTGATTCACCCAGTGTCCGTGCAGCCAAAATAAAGTCTTGATTCTTCAATTGCAAGGTCTGTGCTCGAGTCAGCCGGGCCATCGTGGTCCAACCAGTGATCGCGATAGCCGCAATGATTGAGGCCATCCCAGTCTTCGTGAAGGCCGTGGCCATCAACACCATGATAACCAATTGTGGGATGGACGAGAGGATTTCAATCACACGTTGCATGAATAAATCGACGCGCCCACCTTTCCAACCGGAGAGTATCCCGAATCCGACCCCAATCGTCAGGTCAATCAAAGTAGCAATCAACGCAATTTCAAGTGAGATCCGGGTCCCATACATAATCCGCGCCAGTAAGTCCCGGCCCAGATAATCAGTCCCGAGAAGATAATGCACGTCAGACTTTGCACCGGCCGCCGCATACGCATCAACGTCCTTACCAGATTGAGTCAAGTGACCATTCAAACCATGGATACTAACACCCGGAATCTTCGGAGGGAGGTTCGCATACCGTGGCGACTGTGCATTAGGATCAACATGGTAGACTGCCCGTCCACCAAATGCCACTAAGAATAAGAATACTAACACGATAAAGCTGATAAAAGCGGTCTTGTTAGACTTCAATCGCCGCCATACATCTTGGCCGAACGTTAAGGAAGGTGCTGCGATCCGTTCATTATCAGGACCCGCTTGTTTATCTAACGGCTCGAAGTCGCCGGGCTTAATATCGATACTACTTGGATTTTCTGCCATTAACTAGTCCCCATTTCCATTTAAACGAATCCGCGGATCAATAATTCCGTAGACAATATCGGTCAACAATAATAGTAAGCAAAGGAGTGCTGAATAGAAAATCGTCACACCCATGATGGTTGGGTAGTCGTTAACCAGAATTGATTTAACGAATTGTTCCCCAATCCCAGGTACTGAGAAGATATTTTCAACAACCATTGAACCCGTCATCAAGGCGGCGGCCAATGGTCCAATCAGCGTAACCATTGGAATCAAACTGTTCCGCAACGCATGGTGATACACGATACCAAATTTCGACAACCCTTTGGCTTTAGCTAGCTCAATATAATCCGAACTCAGCACGTCCACCATGTCGGTTCGGATAAACCGAGCCGTTTCGGCCAGCGGACTGGCGGCCAAAGCTAACGTTGGTAAGATCGTGTAAGCGAAGCCTTCCCAACCAGCAACAGGGAACCAACCAGCCTTTAAGCCGAGGTAGTATTGTAACAGGATGGCTAACACGAAACTTGGAACTGCGATCCCTAAGATCGATAAGATGGTTGCTAAACGGTCGGCCCAAGTATCCTTCTTGATGGCCCCAACGGCCCCTAGGATAATCCCAAAGACGATTCCGACGACCATCGCTTGACCACCTAACTGCATTGATGGTCCCATCCGGCTACCAATCAGGTAACTGACGGCTTGATCAGAGAACTGGAAGGATAGCCCTAAGCTCCCCTTGAAGATCCCGCCAATGTAAATGAAGTATTGCAACCAAACAGGTTTGTCCAACCCGTATTGGGCCAAGATCGACGCCTTTTCGCTAGGGGTCAATTTAGCTTCATTTTGCAGCGGTGTTCCGGGCATTAACTTCATTAAGAAGAACGTGGCGGTCGCCACAATGAATAATGTCAGGAACAAGTAAAATATCCGCTTTAAAAGATACTTTCTCATGAGAATTCCTCGCATTCTATTAAAATCAACTTAAAAAATAATGACATCCCTCATTATAAAACAAAATGGTAAGGATTAACAATGTGTCAATCCTTACCCCTTTGCTTCACATTCATTCAGTTAAAGCACACACACTTTTTTCTGTGGATTTACATCATTATTTTACGGACATGTACTTGAAGTTGTAGTTTGAGCCCGCAGTGTTGTAGATGATGCCCTTCAGATTGCTCCGAGTCAACGTTGCTGAGGCTTGTTGATAGATTGGGATGACCCCTTGATCATTCATCAATTGCTTTTCAGCAGCAACCATGTCAGCCCAACGTGCAGTCTTGTTATTGGCATCGGCACCTTCCGCCTTCTTCACAGCATCGTCGTATGCGGCACTGTCATACTTCCCATTGTTGTATGAGTTGTCGGACGTGAAGAGTGACAAGAAGGAAATTGGGTCGGTAAAGTCAGCATTCCAGGCAGAGATAACCGTATCGAAGTTCCCGTTTTGTGACCGTTGAAGACGGGTCTTGAATGGGACGTTCTGGTTAGTAACGGTCAGACCAGGTAATTTCTCCCAAGCACCTTGAATAAATTCAGTAGACTTCTTACCACCATCAGTATCGTCAGAAAGAAGCTTGATGTTCAGCTTAGTTTCACCAATTTCTTTCATCCCTTCTTTCCACAACTTCTTAGCTTTCGTTAAGTTGTAGTCAACTGCAGAAGGAACGGCAGCGTCAGTCGTAAAGTCCTTACCAGTTGTCGGGTTTTTAGCTAAGTCTTCAGAAACGTAACCTTTAGAAACGGTCGAACCGTTACCTAACGTATTATTAACGTAGGACTTCCGGTTAATTGCTAATGACAAGGCCTGACGAATCTTCTTGTTCTGGAAAGCTTTGGCTAAAGTCTTATCGCTATCCTTACGATTAAATTCAACGTAGAAAGTTGAAGCCGTCTTCCGAACTAAGTAGTTCTTATCATTCTTATAATTCTTAACTTGTTCGTTGGAAAGTGTCGTAAAGTCGAGCTTATTGGAATTAAATAAGTTCAAGCCAGTTGAAGGATCCTTAACGACTTGGTACTTGATGCTGTCCATCTTAACAGCTTTCTTATCCCAATAATCGTTATTCTTCTTCAAGGTCCATGACAAGTTTGTCCCAGTCCAACCAGTCATCTTGTAAGGGCCGTTATAAACCATGGCCTTACTGCTCGTCCCATACTTAGAACCGTACTTCTTAACCACTTTTTCATTTTGTGGGAAGAAGTTGACAAAGCCCATCAGCTTGTCAAAGTAAGCAATTGGCTTATCCAAAGTGACCGTCAACTTGTAATCACCATCAGCCTTGATCCCTAAACTAGAAACGGGCTTCTTGCCATTGACGATAGCGTCAGCGTTCTTAATCCCTGAATATAAGTATGCGTATTGTGACGCAGTCTTTGGATTAACGGTCCGTTGCCAACCATAAACAAAGTCTTTGGCAGTAACTTTATCCCCGTTACTCCATTTTGCGTTCTTCCGTAAAGTGAACGTATATGTCTTCCCACCATTAGTAACCTTAGTGGATTTCGCAATTCCGGGTGTGACCTTCCCGTTCTTACCGAGACGGTATAACCCTTCATTAGTGTTATTCAACGCGTTAGAACTAACCACATCGGTGGACTTAGAAATGTCCATCGTTGGTAATTCGGCTGATTCGGTCCAATTGGCCGTTTGCTTAGAACTTGAAGAACTCTTGCTTGAGCCACAAGCAGCTAAGAATAGTACGGATGCGCCGGCAACGACGGTTACTTTTGCAGCTGTTTTGAAATTCATATAACCCAACCCCTAACTTTAAAATAGTTTGTGTGTGCTTTTCCCTCGAAAAGTTAAAGTAATTGTATATTATAAATAAATTAAAATCAATCCTAAACTCTAATTTTTATCATTATTTCGTCATAATCGTCTTAATTATTTCATTTTGCGATTATTATCCATACTGATAAACATGCCTGAAATTACTGATATATAAGCAATTATATTCTCACATCAGTGTTCAATTATCAAGTGAACACAATCGGCAATTTTTCTTAATAAATAATTCAAATAACGATAAAAATGACGATATTAGGTCTTTTTTACGTTAGTCAAAACAGCTAAAAGTGCACAAATAAAAAAGAATGCTGATTTTTTATCAGCATTCTCTTATTATTAAACAATATTGGCTAGTTAAGTACTCGTACATCGGCATAAAACACACCAGCCCGTGAATTTACACCAACTTAGATTCTTTCCACATTAACCTCGAAACAAGCTGGTAGCCATTTTAGATGTGCGCCCATTTTAATCACGACTCAACCTGATTAATCAGCTCCGTCTAGCCTAGTTACCGAGATACCCAATCACCGAAGCAACAATCAAGATGATGAGAACAATCGTCGTAATCCAAACATATAAGTGGTCTTTTTCCACTGCAAAGGCGTAGATAGAGACCGCAACCCGCAAAGTTGGCGTTAAAATCAATAGAAATAAACCTAACATAATCACGGCATATGGTTTAAGTGCCACAATGCCGGCTAGAATATCAGCGACCGTATGGGGTTCCATACCATTTGCATAACCACCATTGCCCTGAATCAACATCAGAAGCATCCCAATAATAATCACGATTGCAGAAACAATGACGCCAATTCGTAGAATATACCCAATCATCATTTCAACGGCGTGCATCTCTTGCGCTTTAGTTGTTTTTTGCTTATCCATTAGATGGTCACCCCGAATCCTTTAGCAATCATTTGAATTCCCAGATAGAGCATCACGGGCACAAAGATCATGCGAATCAAGCGTGGCTTGAGCCGCGTCATGATTCGTGAGCCGATTAAGGCACCGACGATAATCCCGATAGCTAATGGGGCCGCGATTCCGGGTTTGATTGACCCATTAAAGAAGTAGACCATCGCACTCGCTGCCGCCGTCACCCCCATCATCAGGTTAGAAGTTGCTGATGACGGTTTAAGCGGCATATGCATAATCGTATCCATGGCTAGCACTTTGAACGCGCCACTCCCGATCCCCAACAAGCCACTGGCGAAACCAGCACCGAACATCATGGAAAAACCACCCGGCACGTTTTCAACCTGATAATCAACTTGCTTATTCAATGCTTTATCATAATAAGTACCATTTAAGTTCAACTGTGTCGCCAGCTTGTCATCTTTGACTGACGGTAATTCACCGTTCTTACTCATTAATTTACGAATCATATTATACGTCGTGAAAACTAACAGCGCCCCAAATAGGAAGTACAGGAATGTTGCATTAAGCACCCCCGTCAACACTGCCCCGAGGACGGCCCCGACCGTCGTCGCAATTTCAAGAAACATCGCGACGCGTAAGTTCAACATCTCATCACGTAAATATGCAATGGTAGAGCCCGAACTCGTGGCAATCACGGCGATAATACTGGCCCCAATCGCATACTTAATATCTAATCCCAAACCAAGTGTCAGGATTGGTGTGACGATCATGCCACCACCGATACCTAAAATAGCACCGAAAATTCCGGCAATTACCCCAACGCCGAGCATTAGCCCTAACGAATAAATCATTTCCTTCACCTTCACCCTTTAAATTTCAATTGTTAGTGTACCATTTAAACCGATTGATATCTAATTATTAAATGAAGGTTAGCGTATCCCCAGTACGACAGTCATTAGGCTTATTTTGCGTCTGAAAACACCACTTCAATTTCTAGCTAGTGTAATCGGTAACAACCCGATTAAATCAGCAATCCACCCTTAACCGCGATTAAATTTTTAGATATCAAACTGATTAAACTAGTCTAGCGACTGCGCTTGCTGGAATTGTGCCATCAAACCGGCAACTAATGGGGTCACTAAGGCTTCCGGGGTCGTTGCTAGGGCCAGTTGAGTCTGAAAACGATGATCCGCCAATGATCGAATCAGCACGTCACCACCGTCATAGGTTTCAGCCAATGACCGTGGCACCAGGGCCACTCCCAATTGGTGATTAGCCCAGTGCATCGCCGTGCGGGCATCATCACAAGTCATGATGTAAGTCGGCGTAACCGACGCTTCCAGAAAGGCAACGTGGAATAATTCATTAAAACGACGGTACTTGATCAATGGTAACGTAGCGAGGTCACTTAGTTGTAACTGGCGCCGCTTTTCAAACCGTGAATATCGCTTCGGAATGACTGCTGCCATCCGTTCTGCGGGAAAGTAACGACAGACTAGATGTTGCGCGTTGAACGGTGTTCGTAACACCGCCACGTCTAGCAACCGTTTATGCAGATCGTCTAACAACTCATACGTATTGCCTTCCGTAATCGCAAGCTGAACATCGGGATGTTGCCCTAACCACTTTAGTAATGCCGTATTCGGCATGACCCCTGCCGAGGATGAAACTGTCCCCAGATTAATGGTCCCCGTCACGCCGTGTGCCAGGGCCCGGACCTTGTTCTCCGCAGTCGCCGACAACTGCGTGAGCTGTTGGGCATACCCCACCAGTAGCTTGCCAGCTTCAGTAACAGTCACACCCTGAGGCAAGCGATTGAAGAGGGTGACGCCTAGTTCAAGTTCTAATTGCTTAATCTGATAGCTCAGTGGTGGCTGCGCCACGTGCAAGCGTTTGGCGGCCGCTGTCATCTGACCTTCCTCTGCCACGGCCAAAAAATATTGTAATTGTTTTAGATTCATCCGTTAACGCCCCCTGTTATTAAATATTAGTATACACGACTGACAAAGCGGGAATTTTACAATTTATTTAAGACGTGCCAGAACCCTTGTGAATGCGTTATACTAGTGATAATTAATTTATTAATGAAAGGAGTGGTCACGTGTCGTTTCTTGACCGACTTAAAGGAATGCTTCAGGCACTAAACAGCACGGAAGCCGCCACAAGCGCTACTGAGGCACCACGTTCCATTGCCGCACAAACTGCCGCAGCACCTACAGTTAACCAAACAGAAGCATTAGTTCTCGTTCACCACCTAGATCAGGATGGCAATGAACTGCAGGCTGCTGATATGATTGCTGGCACCATTGGCGAAGAGATTCACTTGCCAGCCGTCAGCATCACCGGCTACCACCTCGTCCATATCGAAGGCTTGACTCGCTGGTTTACGACCCCACAGGCTAGCATCACGTTGACTTACGAACGCCAAGCTGGCCAACCAGTCTGGATGTACGCCTATGACATTGACCGCCGCGAACTAATTGGCCGGCCGACCATGTACCGGGGGAAATTAGGAACCCCTTACGAAGTCAGTGCGCCGACCGTCGCCGGTTTTAAGCTCCTCCGTTCCGTAGGCGACGTGACTGGGGAATACACGACCACTTCCAAGACGGTCCTTTTTTTCTACCGCAATCAAAATTGGCAGAAAACTGACCTCAGTACTGGTTTTGTCCAAGTCAACAAGTTGACCGCCGTTTATCCGT
Source organism: Lactiplantibacillus sp. ME-2 (assembly GCF_022549155.1). Classification (NCBI taxonomy): domain Bacteria; kingdom Bacillati; phylum Bacillota; class Bacilli; order Lactobacillales; family Lactobacillaceae; genus Lactiplantibacillus; species Lactiplantibacillus sp. ME-2. The sequence goes on along the minus strand of NZ_JAKZEQ010000019.1, from coordinate 32,323 downwards.
ATCCTGGGGCAACTACGACCAACTATTTAACTAAGCTCCAGCCCGGTAGCACTTATAAAACGTACATGCGCGTTCGCTTAGTCACTCACGAGACCTGGTATGCGATTGGCGATGATCAGTGGATTCCGGAGACGCACCTCCAATTAACTACCGGTGACACACTGTTACTCAAGTTGCCAGCCGGCTACCGCGTCCAAAATAAACGGCCTGTTCGCCAAACCGGCGTTGTCAGTTTTGTCCCTGGCAAACAGGTCCACACATACATCGAACCATATGGCCGCTATTTAACCACCGTCACTCATGGTGACACGGTCAATTTGATTGAGCGAATGGCCGACGACAACGGGGTCGTCTGGTATCGCCTGCAAGATCAAGGTTACTTGCCGGGCCGTTATTTAACGAAATTAGACCCACCGTTTGCTTAAACAAGACTTTTGTTCGATTAACGCGAACCATGCTAAAATGCGCCACTCGCTAGCTTCAATCTAATCTAGCGAGTGGCGCATTTTAATATCTACTTATCAACAATTATGCGCATCAACTCGATGCCCCGATTCGTCAGCAAGAAACCTTCCTGGCTGTGGTGCATGAAGACTAACCCTTCAAACTCGCGATCACTAGCAAAGTTCGCCTCACCGACCTGACTAGTCGTCAAGTGTCCCAGTTTAGCCGCTGGAAGTGACGTAATACTCTCATCGGAGACCAGGTAGAGCCGACCAGTAATCTCGTTATATCCAATCGATTGGGCGAAGAAACCCGGATTATTAGCTAACCCCTGCGCGAGTTGTTCAAAATGTACACCAGTCGTCGAACTGATTGTGCCACGATAAAGCGTGACATTGCCATTTCTGAGCTGACTCGCATGCGTCCAATAATAGGCCTGCCCAGCGCGATCAAAAGTCAGTTCATCACCTAGACGCCCGCTACCAGTAGTAAAGGCAATTTTAAGATCCGGCGTCAGGGATTGCGGATTTAGTCGCGCAACACTTGCAAGCTGATCACGTGCCGTCGATGAAATAAACCACAGCTCGTTCGTCTTAGGATTTAAAGCTAGTGACTGAACGTGTCCCGCCGTAAACTCCGGCCCCACTTCAATGGCGGCCAGCACCCGACGGTCAAAAGCCGTCATCTTCCCGTCGAATTGGTGAGCTGCTGCTACTCGGACCATCGCCATCTTCCCTGATTGCCCAGCCCCTAAAGCCATCAGGCGTTGCCAATCATAGCGAACGACCCAGCCAGTCTGGTCGGCGCCACCCAACTGTTGATCATTGACGTACATGACGTACAAGTACCGATTGTCAGCTGAAAACGTCGCACTCTGTGGGTCATTCAATAAGCGGCTCCCTAACTGTTGCGGTAAATACAGTGCTGTTTTGAAATGATAATGGTCGCGATAGCCACTACTCTGGCGCAACGTGTCTGGCTGATTTTGTAGCCCCTGAGTCGCTAGATACGCGGCGGTAGGACGAAACAAAATATGCTCAGTGGTGTACCGTCCCGCCCCTTTTAAGGGTAAATAACTCAGCTTATTGGCCGCGCGCGTCACCCCGTGTTCCTGTTGATCCGTTGTCACCACGCGCATCGGTTGCCGCGTGGGTGTCTTAATATCAGTGACCCTGGTTCCGACAACTCGTACGGTGTCCGCCAACGCCCAGCTCAGTCGCCCAGCAGTCCCGTGACGCACCTGCCAATAAGTCACTAACCGCTTGTTTTGTGTCACCATCACCTGACCAACCCGTTGCCAGTGACTAGTCGTCCGGGCCGTCCCACGTGGCGTTAATTGCATCGTTGCACGATTTAATTGATATAAGCGCGTTTGTTTCGATTCAAGTTCACAATTCCGGGGCGCTAAGCTTTGCACCGCTGGCCACCGTACCAAGTTCGTCGCCGCGTGCACCGTCACCGGGCCCCACAACCCCATTCCTAACATCAATCCCAGCATCCAGCGTCCCCTTATTTTCAATCTCATCGCCCCCTACAATCTAAATTGCAGATTGATTGTATCGTAATTCTCTCACCTTAGCAGTGCTACAACGTTGGTTTACATGGTGAATTTACATGGACCGATAAGCATGTTAGAAGAACCTCTCATATCACTTCTATCCGGTCCCGCCACACAAAAAATGATGAGACCGCCAAATCAACTTGGCAGCCCCATCATTTTATGAACTATTCACATATTTGTTTGTGCTTTTGCTTGAGACACATTGTAACTTTTCTATCCGTTAAATCAAGAGCAGCCAGCTTAGGCCCGCTGGAAACATTTCGAGTTAGCGACCAATTGCACCAAGTTAAGTGGCCGTTCATCAGCCATTCGAGCGGGTTCCCGAAACGTGCTCGGTGACAATGCTCAGTAGCCAAATTATTCTTAGCTGGAAGTGATTTTCTTCCGGCTTAGAATAAGACTCGTATTTGAGCTAACGCGGGTTGTGCGTTAACTCAAATTGATGTCGGCTTACGTTCCAGCAATAGTCACCCAGCCCCGGAGGTCGAAATAGGACGCACATCGACTGACGAACAGTAATCTAACTAGATTGGTCAGCTAAGTGTAAACCACAATATAAATCCTAGAGCTTCGAGGTCAGCTTGACATCCGGATACTTATCCGCAAACCAGCGTTCGGCAAAGGCATTTTCGAATAAGAAGAGCGGTGCCCCGTAACGGTCCTTGACCAATAGATTCCGCGAACTAGACATCTTTTCATCCAATTGTTCGGGATCGATCCAACGGGCAGTCTTGCTACCCATTGGTTCCATGACAACTTCCGAATTATATTCATTTTGCATCCGGAATTTGAAGACTTCAAATTGAAGTTGACCGACTGCACCGAGAATATAGTCACCCGTTGAATATGAAGTGTACAACTGAACGGCACCTTCTTGAACCAGTTGTTCAATACCTTTATGGAAGGACTTCTGTTTCATGACGTTCTTGGCTGTAACGCGCATGAAGAGCTCCGGCGTAAATTGCGGTAACTTTTCGAATTGAACCGCATTTTTGCCAGCGTAAATCGTATCTCCAATTTGGAAGTTACCTGTGTCGTAGAGGCCGACGATATCGCCAGCAACGGCAGTTTCCACCGTTTCACGGGTATCGGCCATGAATTGCGTAGAGTTGTTTAAGCGCATCTTCTTACCAGTCCGCTGCAAGACCACGTCCATCCCCCGGTCAAATTCGCCAGAACAAATGCGGACAAAAGCGATCCGGTCACGATGGTTCGGGTTCATGTTGGCTTGGATCTTGAACACAAAACCGGCAAATTCATCGTCGGTTGGCTGAACGACTTGGTCATCACGAGTCTTATGAGCAGCGGGTTTAGGCGCATACTGCAGATACGTCTTCAAGAACGTTTCGACCCCGAAATTGGTGAGGGCGGACCCAAAAAATACTGGCGTCATGTCTCCCGCCATTACTTTAGCTTCGTCAAAATCATTACCAGCTTCGTTGATCAATTCGACTTCATCCAACGTGTCACGATAAATACTGTCCTTGGTCAATTCATTACTAGGATCAAGCTCACCGTTCTCGTCTAGTGGTAAGAACGTTTCGCCATGAGCTTCATTATGATAAAGTTCCACACGGTGATTGTAACGATCGTATAAGCCCTTTAAGCCCTTACCCATACCCATTGGCCAGTTCATTGGATAAGTTTCGATTCCGAGGACTTCTTCGACTTCGTTCAACAAGTCCAATGGTTCGCGACCATCACGGTCCAACTTGTTCATGAACGTAAAGATCGGAATGCCCCGCATCTTACAAATTTGGAATAACTTCTTCGTTTGTGGTTCGATCCCCTTAGCCGAGTCAATGACCATGACAGCGGAATCGACCGCCATCAAAGTCCGATAAGTGTCTTCCGAGAAATCCTCATGTCCGGGCGTGTCCAAGATGTTGATCCGTTTGCCATCGTAATCGAATTGCATCACGGAACTTGTTACTGAGATTCCCCGCTTCTTTTCAATTTCCATCCAGTCAGACTTGGCAAAGTTCCCACTTTTACGGGCTTTAACCGTTCCGGCCTGACGAACAACGCCACCAAACAATAACATTTGTTCCGTAATGGTGGTTTTCCCGGCATCCGGGTGAGAAATAATCGCAAAGGTACGCCGGGTATTGACCGCGGCGGTTAATTCTGTCTTATTCATTAAAAATTCCTTTCATCATAACCTGTATATTCAACGTGCACGGTGGTACCGTCCCACCGTAAAAAAACATAGCCTTACATATTTTACTGATATTTGACCAAAAAATCCAGTACCACCGACTATCTTGCACCGATTCGGTGGGAATTCACTTAACAAAGTCATGACAGACCAGTTGCAATCGATTTCAGGGCCATACTTTTAAATTAAGGCCGCGTTTTATTTGGCATGTTAAATTAAGTTGTGTACAATGTATTTGTTTTTAAATAACTGTGATTTGGGAACGAGGAGGATTTTAATATGTCAGAAAAATTTGACGTTGTATATCTAGGTAGCGGTCACGGAACGTTTGACGGGGCCATTCCGTTAGCGGCTCGTGGCAAAAAAGTAGCCGTCATTGAAGCTGATTTGATTGGTGGTACCTGTCCTAATCGGGGTTGCAACGCTAAAATCACCTTAGACCAGCCGGTAGCATTAAAAAATCAAGTTGCTAACTTCCAAGGATACGGTCTGCGTGGTGAACCGACGATTGATTGGCAAGCCAACTTTGACCACGAACGCGACGTCATCGCCGGCTTACCAGATATGATTGCTGGCTTAATGACTAGTGCCGGCGTGACCCTCATCAATGGCCGCGGAACGTTCGTCGACGACCATACGATTCAGGTGGCGGACAAGACGTACACCGCCGATAAGATTGTCATCGCAACAGGTCAGCATCCACATCGTTTGGACATTCCCGGCACCGAACTCGCCCATGACAGTAACGACTTTTTGAATCTGACCACTTTGCCACACCACATCACCGTGATTGGTGCCGGCTACATCGGACTCGAATTCGCCAATATGGCACTAACAGCCGGCAGTCAGGTCACCCTACTCATGCGTGGTGACCAAGCGCTTCGTCAATTCCACCAACCATTCGTTGAACGATTATTGGCCATTCTCGTGAAACAAGGTTTAGTCCTAAAACGTGAATGGGTGCCAACTGCGATCAAGTCGACTGGTGACCACTTCGAAGTCCTCAGTGCGGATGACAAGATTACAACGGACTGGATCTTGGATGCGACGGGCCGCCAGCCCAACACCGCAAACTTAGGACTTGAAAAAATCGGTGTGGACTACACAGCAGCTGGAATCACCGTCGACGACCACTTGCAAACGAGTGTCGCTGGCATCTACGCATCCGGTGACGTTCTCGCCAAGGATCAACCAAAATTAACACCCACTGCTATCTTTGAGTCGCAATACCTGACCCACCTATTCATGGGTGACACCAATGCCCCCATCAAGTATCCGGCCATTCCATCGGTCGTCTTCACGTCCCCACGATTGGCCCAAGTTGGTACACTTCCAACCAGTGACACTCATAATGTCAAAGTTACCGTCAATGATTTAAAGGATGACTGGTTCCGGCAGACAACGCGCGATGTCACCGGCCATAACTTACTCGTGACGGATGACCAGCACCGGTTGATTGGTGCCGCTGAACTCGGTGAACAGGCCGAAAATACCATTAACACGTTGCTACCAGCGATCCAATATCAATTGACACCGGCGCAACGTGAACAACTCGTGACCCTCTTCCCAAGTATCGGCGCAGCCGTTTGGTCAGTAATTTAACAAATTTTTTCTTGGCAATCAGGCCTGTAAAACCGGGCTTGGTTGCCATTATTTTCAGTCTAATGAAAATAATTTACAAATATATGGTTGATTTATGTAAATAGTTTTATTACAATGTAAGCGAATACAAAAAGCACTTAATATTTTTCATATAAAAGAGGGGTTTCATCATGAAATTAGGATTGATTGGCTTAGGTAAAATGGGAATGAACTTAGCGTTGAACATGCAGGATAACGGGCACACGCCAGTGGGAATGGATCTTAACCCCACTAATCTTAGTACCGCCAGTGCTCACGGGTTGGCGACGGCCACGGATCTCACCAATTTGCTTGACCAGTTGCCAACACCACGGATCGTGTGGATCATGGTACCCGCTGGTAAGGCAACCAACAGCGTTATCGAACAGTTAGCCCAGACTTTAAGTGCAGGTGACATCGTCCTCGATGGCGGTAATTCGCACTATCAAGATAGTATCCGCCACGGCGAATTACTGGCAAGTCACCACATCAACTTCTTAGACGTCGGGACGTCGGGCGGTCAAGCTGGTGCACGCCACGACGGCAATTTTATGATTGGTGGCGACCTCGCCACTTTCCAAGTCGTCGAACCACTATTTAAAGCGATTGCCGCTCCCGATGGGTATTTGTACACCGGCCCTGTTGGCAGTGGTCATTACCTGAAGATGGTCCACAACGGAATTGAGTATGGTATGATGGCAGCAATAGGTGAAGGCTTTGACGTTTTACAGCATAGTCAGTTCACTTACGACAACGCGGCCGTCGCCAAAATGTGGAATAACGGCTCAGTCATTCGCAGCTGGTTAATGGGCTTAGCTCAAGATGCATTCAGCAAGGATGGTAATCTAGATGACATCAAGGGTGTTATGCATTCATCCGGTGAAGGTCGCTGGACCTTAGACACGGCCCTAGACCAACAAGTCGCCACCCCGGTCATTGCGATGGCCTTGATGATGCGCTACCGTTCAGAAACCGATGACACATTCACTGGTAAAGTTGTTGCCGCCCTACGTAACGAGTTTGGTGGCCACGCTGTCGATCACGAATAGGAGGAACGAAGCACCATGACTTACCTTATTGGAACTGATTTAGGAACCACAAGTACCAAATCCGTCTTGTACGACCACCAGGGTCACGTAATTGCGAGTGCCAACGTTGGCTACCCACTCTATCATGATACCGTGACCACGGCCGAAGAGGACCCGCAAGAAATCTGGCAGGCAGTCCAAGCGACCATCCATCAAGTAAGTGCTGGCATTGATCCCGAAGACATCGAAGGAATCGCCTTTTCATCCGCAATGCACAGCTTGATCCTACTTGACAGTCAGAAACAACCGCTGACCCGGGTCATCACTTGGGCAGATAACCGGGCCGCACAAGACGCCGCTGAATTGAAAAGTCAACCCCTGGGCGATCGCCTATATCACCTTACGGGAACGCCGATTCACCCGATGAGTCCCCTGGTTAAGCTTCACTGGCTTGCCCATCATTCACCGGAATTACTAGCACAAACCTGTCACGTAGTCGGAATTAAAGAATACTTGATTTACAAAATGACGGGCCAACTTCAAATGGATTATTCAATGGCCAACGCCACTGGCCTATTCAATCTTTATAACTTCGATTGGGAACCTGTCGCGCTCGACTATGCACGCATCACCCGCACGCAGCTACCACCATTGGTCGATACCGACGCCGTGATCGATGGACTGACACCAGTCGCAGCATCAACCCTGGGACTCGCACCCACAACGAAAATTATCATGGGTGCAAGTGACGGTGCCCTTTCAAACTTGGGGGTGGGGGCTGATGAACCAGGAGTTGCGGCCATTACGATTGGCACTTCCGGTGCTGTACGGGTGATGACGAAACAACCATACTTGGATCCTGAAGGCCGACTATTTTGTTACTACGTCGCGCCGCACCACTGGATTGTTGGTGGGCCAATCAATAACGGTGGTCAAGTCTTCCGGTGGGTCCGCGATGAACTCTTCACTACTGAAAGCCAAACCGCCCGTGCGAATCAACAAGATCCATACGACCAATTGACAGCGCTTGCCGCAACCGTTCCCGTCGGTGCCCACGGACTCTTATTTCACCCCTACTTAAGTGGTGAACGCGCGCCTCTCTGGAATGCGGATGCCCGCGGTTCACTGCTAGGCGTCACCACAACCACGACCAAAGCCGATATCGCGCGTGCAGTCTTAGAGGGTATCGTGATGAACCTGAATACCGTCCTACAATTGACGGCAGCCGCCGAACCAGTTCATGCGATTCGGGCCACTGGTGGCTTTGCCCGTTCAAGTTTATGGCGGCAAATTTTGACTGACGTATTGGGACAACCCATTACGATTCCAGCGAGCTTCGAAAGTTCCTGTCTAGCAGCGGCCGTGATTGGACTCAAGGCACTGGGGCATATTGATGATTTAACCGCGATTCACGCCATGATTGGTGCAACCGAGACTTATCAACCCAACGCCGCCAACCACCAGTTATATCATCAACACCAAGTCGTTTTTGACCACGTAACGGCGCAATTGGCACCGTTATATCACGAAATTGCTACTCTAAATCGTTAGGAGTGTCCACTATGCCATTTGTTGTTCTTACACTCGGCATCCTACTACTATTACTATTAATTATTAAATTCAAGCTGAATACCTATATTGCACTGATTGTTACGGCCGTCGTCGTCGGAATCGGACTAGGGATGCCATTAACTAAGATTGCTACTAGTATTCAGAACGGGATTGGCAGTCAACTGGGTGAGTTAGCACTAGTCTTCGGCTTCGGTGCCATGCTCGGCCGCTTAGTAGCCGATGCTGGTGGTGCTTACACGATTTCCACGACACTATTGGATATTTTCGGGCGCAAACGGCTACAAATTGCCATCGTAGTCGCCTCATTTATCATCGGGATTGCCCTCTTCTTCGAAGTTGGGATCGTCTTGTTGATTCCAATCGTCTTTGCCATTGCGATCGAAGCACAAGTTCCCGTTCTCTATCTGGGGATTCCCATGGGCGCCGCATTATCTGTTACTCACGGATTCTTACCACCGCACCCGGCACCAACTGCAATTGCGACGACGCTAAATGCGAACGTGGGTCATGTGCTACTATTCGGGATCATTATTGCGATTCCAACTGTTTATATCGCAGGACCGCTCTTTTCACGCTGGGCGCAAAAGATGGTTCCTGACGCATTCACCGGTAAACCACACCTGCCACTTAGCAGTAACAAACGTCAATTCAAAGTATCTGAAGCACCCGGGTTTGGACTCAGTGTCTTAACGGCGCTCTTCCCCGTGATTCTGATGACAATCACCACCGTCTACGAATTAGTCGTTGATCACGGTGTGACACCTAAAAACCCGTCGACCCTTGACCAAATCATTCGTTTGATTGGGGCACCCGGAATTGCCATGTTAATTTCACTATTATTCGCCCTCTGGTCAATGGGGATTCACCAACACAAGACCAATAAGGCCATCACGGCCACCATCGAAGATGCCACTAAGTCAATTGCCATGTTATTACTAATCATCGGTGGGGGTGGCGCCTTCAAACAGATCTTAATTGATGGGGGTGTTGGTAAGGCCGTGGCCCAGTTGTTCAGTGGCAGCAGCATCTCACCACTGATTCTTGGCTGGCTAGTCGCTGTCATCTTACGGGTCTCACTCGGCTCCGCTACCGTAGCGGCCCTCACGGCAGCCGGCCTAGTTGCGCCGTTAATGACGCAAGCTGGTATCGACCCCGCCCTGATGGTAATTGCCATCGGCTCTGGGAGTGTCGCCGCTTCTCACGTGAACGACGCTGGTTTCTGGATGTTCCGGGAATACTTCGACCTGACCGTCAAGCAAACGCTGCTTACATGGACGATGTTAGAAACGATCATCGCTGTCTGCGGTCTCGGAGGCGTGTTGGCGCTCAACGCCATCTTCCATTAAGCCCTTTGAACTGGCTGAATGCTAACTATAATCCGCATCGAACCAGTCCATGGTCATTTAGGCGTGACTTACTAATAACTGTTAATTAAAACACCGCTGTTACGCAGCTTGAAGTTGCGGGTAACGGCGGTGTTTTGTGACTGATAAATCATCTAGCTTAGTGGTTAATCCTTGGATTGCATCCCTAAATCGTGCTTGATACGCGTCGATGAGATGCCTTCAGTACGGGGCAAATAGACCACCTCGCAGTAGTCTTTTAGAAAATCAAACTTGCCGCGCCAATCGTCACCCATCACGAAAATATCAATATCGTTATCAACGACATCCCGGATTTTTTGATCCCAGCTTTTCTCAGGTAACACTTCATCGACATAGCGAATGGCTTGCAAAATATACTTACGATCCTCATACGAGGTGTACGCATGCTTACCCTTCTCAGCATTGAATTCGTCGGTCGAGACGCAAACGGTCAAATGATCGCCCAAGGCCCGTGCACGCTTAAGCAACCGAATATGGCCTTTATGCAACAAATCGAATGTCCCATACGTAATTACTTTCTTCAAAAAATCACTCCTTATGCCACGTTCAATCTTAATTCACCAATTATAGCACAGACTACTTTTTTGATTTAGTGGTCGTCGTCAAGTCTGCTTTAGTCGCCTTAGCAGGTTGCGGCTGATAGACCGTCGTTTGCTTGCGCAAGTGCTCCTCATTTCGTAACTCGACAATATTATAGAGGTAAATAACCACGGTCCGGACCACAGCATAGAACGGAATCGCTAAAATCATGCCAAGAATTCCGGCAATATTTCCCGCTGCTAGTAATAAAATAATGATCGTTAACGGGTGGATTTTGAGTGTCCGACCAATAATGTTGGGATAGATTAAGTTTCCATCAACCTGTTGAACAATCACGACTACGATAATCACGTACACTACCTGCATCGGTGACTTGGTGAAGGCCACGATGAGTGATGGCGCGATTCCAATGTAAGGTCCTACGTACGGAATAATGTTCGTCAATCCAGCAATCACGCCAAGCAATAACCCGTATGGTTGCGAGATCAACATGTAGCCAATCGCCGTAAACGTCCCCACGAAGAGACACTCAATAACCTGACCACTGATATAACTAGAAATCGTGTCGCCCATCTTTTGTAGTAAACCAATGACTTCAGGCCGCTGTTTCTTCGGTAAGAACCGACTGATAGCTGGAATGAATTTCTCACTATCCTTCAACATATAGAACAATACGACTGGAATCGTAATTGCCATGATCGTCACACTCGTAATCGTGGAAATCACCGTAACAACACTACTTGATAATGATGACAAAAAGTTCTGAGAATACTTACTGATTTCACCATTGAATTGCTTGGTGTACGAGCTAATGTCAATTCTTTTCAGTACCGAACTATTATTGATCAGCTTAGTAGCGGCTTTTTGCATCTCAGTGGCAATACTTGGTAGGTTATAAATCAGTTGTGTCACCTGACTGACTAACCGTGGCAATAGGGAAACCGCTCCCCACACCAGTAACCCGAATAATAGCACAAATACGATAGCCACAGCTCCGGTTCGAGAAATCCGAAACTTCTTGTAATGAACCTTAGTCAACAACTTGACCAAGGGATTCAACATATAAAATAAAAATCCTGAAATCAAAATTGGCATGAACACGACACTTAAAAACGTGCCGATTGGCTGAAACAAAAAACCAATGTTCGTGCAGACCCAGATCAAGGTCGCCACAATCAAAATTTCAAGTGACCAAAATAACAAGGCCGAATCTTTTAGGCGCTTAAACACTCGCGCTCCTCCCTTTCTTGGTGCAACTATTAATGCGTTAATTATACCCTATTTCACTTAGTCCGAATACGATTTCGATATTTCTCACAAAATCTATTTAAAATCAATGAGAATAATGGTAATTTAATTAATGAACGATAAACTTTCAAAGGAGCGCTACATTATGTCACGTAAAATTGCCATTATCGGAATGGGACACGTCGGTTCAACCGCCGCTCACTACATCGTCGCCAATGGCTTTGCCGATGACCTTGTCCTCATCGATACGAACACCAGCAAAGTTGAAGCAGACGCGCTTGATTTTCAGGATGCAATGCCTAATTTACCTTATCACACGAATATCATTATCAATGACTATAGCAGTCTCATTGATGCCGATGTCATTATCTCAGCTATCGGGAATATTAAGTTACAAGATTCACCAACTAATGACCGCTTCCTAGAATTACCCTTTACCAGCACACAAGTCAAAGACGTCGCTGCTAAAATCAAAGCCAGTGGTTTCAACGGAATTCTAGTCGTCATTACTAATCCCGTGGACGTCATCACGTCGATCTACCAAGCGGTTACCGGGTTGCCAAAGAATCATGTGATTGGGACAGGAACACTACTGGACTCTGCACGAATGAAACGAGCGGTCGCCAGTGCACTACACCTGGATTCACGGTCCGTGGCCGGCTACAACCTGGGTGAACACGGCAATTCCCAATTTACAGCTTGGTCAACGGTACGCGTGTTAGGTCAACCAATTACCAAATTAGCCGCTGACCGCGGTTTAGATTTAACCAAACTAGACGCCGAATCACGCGACGGTGGCTTCCGGGTCTTCCATGGCAAAAAATATACGAGTTATGGCGTGGCAACGGCCGCGGTGCGCTTAGCCAACACGGTCTTGAATGACGCCCTCACCGAACTCCCCGTTTCAAATTTCCGGGAAGAATACGGCGTATACCTTTCATATCCAGCCGTCGTTGGTCGTGACGGGATCGTCGAACAAGTTCAATTGGATCTCACAGACGAAGAATTGAAAAAATTACAAGTTTCAGCTGATTATATCAAAACCAAGTACGCTGAAAGTCAGACCGACTAATCAGCACTCAAACGTCAACGAACTAACACTTTCAAAAAGGCACCACCGACATGATTATGTCGGTGGTGCCTTTAGCTTATTGGACTAAGCGAACCTTGACTGGCACGATTAGTTCTTTGTTATTATTTAACTGAATTCCATGTCATGATGATTCGTTTTGGCTAATTGGCTGACAATCTGCAACCAGTCTTTCATACTAACCATTACCGCTGAATCTTGGGTACTGGGATTTTCCACCTCAATGGTATCGTGGCCTTGATTAACAATCGTTAACAACTGGTTGATATTCTTTTTTGCTAATGCGGTAGTAACTTTTTTCATACGCCCATCTCCCAATCCGTTCCATAATTGTTGCCATTGTGCACCATTCATTCAAACCCGTCAAGCGCTGCTAGCAATTATTCAAGTAACTGAGCAATATTTTACACTAAGCAGGTCCCAGTTGCACCTAAAAGAACCGAGTTTTACTTAAAATTAAAGTCGCGGGGTCTTGAACATCGACTTCAAGACGTTTCTGATAATTTTCATTTGTTCATTAGTAATCGGCTGGCCGTCGTATTCAAACTGGTTTTTCTTGTTTTCAATCACTTTTTTAAGATCAACAGCAGCGGCATTGGTCGCCTTAGCTGTCGGTTCTTTATCCTTACCAACCAATTTGGTATAACTCGTACCGAGCACTTGAGCAACTTCCTTAAGCGTACCGACTGACGGCGTGTGCTTTTTCCAACTATAGATGGCACTCGCACTTAAGCCTGCTAAGGTCGCTACTTCCGCTAAGGTCAATCCATTCTTCTTGGCAAATTGCCGAATATTCTTAAGTAATTCACCGTTATCAATCTTCAAAAAAGCCAAGTTCGTCACTCCTATCGGTCAAGATCTAATCAATTATTGTTAATCCACTCAAGCTGTAGACATTACTTAATCGAACCGCAACTCATTTGCAACAACTTTGTTACAATGAGCGCTTATGATGGGGTCAGCGTTATTGAATGAGATGGACATGGGGATTTTCGGGGAGGAAATACATATGAAACAACGTCTTATCACACTGATTGTTGCTATTTTAGGCCTCACGGTGGGGCTTTGGCAAGCACCAAACGTCGATGCCAGCTCAACGAATCGCGTCATTAAAACCACTAATCTTACTAAAAGCGCCTACCTGACGAAGAATACTCAGGGCGGCTTCTATAACATGAGTGGTGCCGCAAATAATCTTAAAATCCAGAGTCGGGGAACGCTTCGACAATATGGTAATACCACTTGGTTTGTCACCCAACAACGGCAAATTCGTTTAGCTAATAATACCACGGCTAATTATTATTTTATAACGAGTGCTAATACCCGTGTTCGTGGCTGGGTCAAGACCGGCTCCCTCAAGAAGAGCACCAGATCTTTCACTAACCTCTATAACGTGGCCAAATCCAAACTTGGCCATCGCTATGTCTATGGTGCGGTCGGTCCGAACACGTTCGACTGTTCCGGTTACACTAAGTATGTCTTCCAGCAAGCTGCGCAGAAAACCTTACCACGCGTGGCCCAAGCTCAGTACCGACAATATCCCAAAATTTCCAAACAGCGCGCCCAAAAAGGCGATTTAGTCTTCTTTGGTAGTGGCACAGGTTCGATATCACACGTCGGTATTTATGTTGGTGGTGGAAAGATGATTGACGCTCAGGACAATGGTGTCAAAAATGAAAAAGTCTATGTTCCGTGGTGGCACGCGGTTGGCTATTCACGACCAGTCAACTTTGGCGCTTAAAAGTGTAATTCCTATTTTCACCCGACCCACAGAGGCGACTTGTGGGTCGCTTTTTATTGTCCTAATTATCATGACTTGTGTCAACCATGACGGCCGGTAATCACCTTTTATTATTCAATGTCGAGACGCAACCAGAACACAAAAGGGAGCACCCCAGCACGGAGTCACTCCCTTTGTACTTTAATTACGCCGCTGACAGACCGTCAGCAGAGCTATTGCCGACGTGATAATTCTTGATAGCGACTATACCAGATATCAATGTAGTCTTGTGAAAACGGGCCTTTTTTGTTTTTGATCCAATCAACTAAGACTTTCACATTTGCTTTTAAAATGCGATCAGTATCAGCCGAATAACGCCATTGGGCACCGTGTTCTTCGTACTCATCAACATCCAACAACCGCCGCTCACCATCGGGAAAGACTTTGACATCCAAATCATAGTCGATGTACTTCAAAGCCTCTTTATCTAACACGTATGGTGATGCTAAGTTGCAATAGTATGAAACGCCGTTATCGCGAATCATCGCCACGATATTAAACCAATAATGCTTATGAAAATAAACGATTGCAGGTTCCCGCGTCACCCACCGGCGACCATCATCCTCGGTGACTAGTGTGTGATCGTTACAACCAATTAGTACGTTCTCGCTTGTTTTGAGTACCATTGTATCGCGCCAAGTTCGATGTAAACTTCCGTCGTGCTTATAGCTTTTGATCGTAATGAAGTCGCCTTCCTTAGGTCCCTTAGCCTCGCGCGCCATATTAACCCAACTTTCTAAAATGAGGGTAAATTTTCATCGAATTTCATTAAACATTATACCAGATTTTTATGGCGTGCGGGCAGGTAATTCAACCTTTTCATTCATCAGCAACTTGTTCGTCGATAAATCGATTGATATCGTCCATCATGAAGCCCTTTTGGAACAGGCTGCGTTTCGTGCGCATCATGCGTTCACGAAACGCATACTTGCGATTGCGTTGCCACAACTTCGCCCCCTGTGCAACGAGGGCTTCCCACTGTTCATCTTCGTCGGGTTCTAATGCCAAACTCGCAATCGCAGCCGTAATCGTGTCATTATCAAAGCCCTTCGTCATCATACCTTGGCGAACTTTCTGTTGCATGGTCTTAAAAGCTTGGCGGTGATACCGTTTTGCCAGTTTACGCGCAAGTTCACTGGCATTATCGATCTGCTCTTCAGCACTAAACTGCCCGGCCAGCGCGTCATCAATCAGCTGCTCTCCCACACCCTTTTGTCGTAAGTTCTGCCGAATCACCCGTGGCCCCTTGTCACTGGTCCGTTTGGCCGTCCGCACAAAGGCATCCGCATACTGTTGGTCGTTCAATAACCGCAACTCACGTAATTGTTGCATCGTCGCGTCGATAACCGACTCGTCAATTTCTTCATCCCGTAACTTGTCATGAACTTCTTTTTCGGTACGCAACTGATGTGAGAGATAATCCAGCGCGCGCATATACGCCTTGGAGACATCGTCCGCCGCAATCATCGCTGCTTGCAGTTGTTCATCAACTTCCATGCCCTTAAAAACGCGGAACTTGATCATCACCGACTCACTGATTGGAAAAGCGTACTGCTCGTCTAAATAAATGTTATAACGTCCAGCTCGCTTTTGCGCGACAATCTTCGTGACTTTCTTAGTCAACGACACCAACTCCCATCATTTAATCTTTACTCCTATAGTTTACCGAAAAATCGCCGCGTCAAACAACTAATTTCTCCAGGAAGTGCTAAGATGCCAAAGTGCTTTAAGACTTGGTCAGTATACGACTGCATCATCTCGTGATCCGTGTCCGCCATTGAAAGTACCGATTGATCGGGCACTAATCGCCGGCGATGATGTTCCTGTAGCGCTGCTTGTAATTGACCAGCCTTCGCAAGTTGGCGAGTGGCCACGCGCTCGCTCATATCTACTTGAATCGTAATTTGACCATCATAAACTAAGGCCGTCATAAATCCTTGAGCCTCGATATGCTTCAAATAATGCCGATTGTACCAGCTGGTTGTTCCCCGTTTGGCCGTACTTAACGGCATCAGGATCGCATCACCGTGAATCACAGGTAACTTGTGTTTCGATAAACCGAGTTCACCGGCGAGTTGCTTGATCAACTGTGTCCCAGATAACCCCAGACGGCCAGCGTAATTCATCATGATCTGGCGCGTCGTCAGTTTTGTCTTGATCAATCCCCGTTGACGATCAAAGATTAGCGTATTTTCAACACATGTCAGGTGTTTTATGTCAAGTAGAAAAAGTGTCTCCAGCACGTCGATTGTGGCAAGTTCTGAGCGTTGCGCGATGACTAATAATCGTTGTGGCTGTCGGGTGTCCCAAGTACCAGCGTGGCACTGCCAAAAAGTGTTAACGTGATGCGGAACGTCAATATTTTGGTTCATAGATGGAAAATCCCCCTCAAAGTCGGTATTTATCTCTAACATTCACCAGCCGAGCCCCCGCTGTCCGCGGTTATTTTAGATTAATCACATCATAACAATTACGTACAATCTAGGAAAGTGGTTGGTCTGTAATCTATCCAAATCTCATTGGAACATTAATAATGAAAATAAATCGTCACTTTTCAGTCCATTTTCACGACCTGCGTCAGTTGCGACCGCTCGCTACACTGATATCAACCTTGGCCAAGGAAATCGCTCATAAATGGGGTTATTTAGATGCACGCTGACCGTTTTGATAATCAAATTGCTTTCGATTTACTCGCCCGACCCGAGCACCAACGGTTACTATACGGCGCTTTAAAAGCCGCCCAAGTCACCAAATACCACCCGCAATTCGAAGATTGTGTAACCGTGGCCCACCTGACTTGGCTGTCTGCTTACCAGAACTACGCGCCCGAATTGCCCGCTAACTTACCAGATTTTCGTAAATTTGCATTTCGCCGTATCAAGTGGCGAACTGTCGACTATCTACGTAAACAAACTTTGCGCACCCAGTCACAAGTCAACTTAGAACACGCACTACCCATTACCATTGATCCCATGACCGAACAAGAGACCCATTGGCAATTAACCGCCCTCTTAACAGAACTCCTTGTTCAATGTCGGCCAGGTGAGCGGATTTATCTCACCGAATTCTTTTTCGAAGAACAGACCGTTAGCAGTATCATGCGGCGCCACCAGGTCAGCCGCCGAACAGTCTACAACTGGCGGGCCAGTCTGCTCGTCAAGGCCCACAAGCTTTACCAGCAACAAACCACCAATTAACTAACAAGACTGTCGCAGTCTGAAAGGAACTCACGATGTATATTTGGATGAACACACATGTACTGCTCACAGTAACTAATTCTAACCAACGCCAGTTCCACCAACACTGGTTAGCAGGTCGCGAACTGACCGACAGCGACCTTACTAGCTTGATTACCATTCTGACCCCACTATTCGCTGAGAAGCTCATCAGTATTACCGTTCGAACCATCACCGAGTTTGCGGATTAAATGGGTGCTAGTCAAAAAAGTTTGGGCAAACCTTGCACAAATCGTCAAGCTCAACCGTCTGTATTAATGTAAGCTGGCCAGCCTACCACCACAAAATTCAAGGAGGAACTCATCATGACTAAAACTTGGTTAAAAGCAACCCTGACTGTTCAAACAACTACGGAATTGGACGAACAACGTAAGCAAACCTTTAACGCAATCGCCCAAGACGCAACTGACGAACAACTTGCCGCTTTTGGCAAGATCGTCGAAGTCTTGACGGGCGACCAGTTCACGGCCGCTAACTTGGCCAACGCCTACCGCTACGATCCACAACCCATCGCTTAACACACCCATAATAATAGGAGGAAGCGCCCATGAAAACTTTAGACTTAAGCTTTAAGACTAGCACAAACAAGGTTCACCACTTGAAGTTACACTACGCCAACGACAACTTGAGTAAAGACGTTGTTAGCAAGGCAATGGCGGACCTCGCTGCCACCAAGCTATTCGTGAAGGATGGCGAAAACTTAGTCGCCGAACCGCTTGCCGCTAAGTACGTCGAAACCATCGAGACACCAATCGTCACTGCACCAAAGGCTTAACCTCGCGTTACCTGCAATTACAAGAATCCCCGGTCAGTAATTGACCGGGGATTCTTTGGTTATCATTTAAAGTCGTCTTACTCTTGGCAATCACTTCAGAGCTAAATATCACAAGATAGCCGCATTGCCTTCGTCTCTTGACGGTCGACAGGGTAAATCTCGATAATAATACTGTTACCGACCGGATGCCAATCAATTGCTTTAACCAGTGCCCGCATAAACGTCCGCGTGATCTGAGTCTTGATTGAAATACCGCTACGCTCAATGTCATCATAGAAAATGACCCGTTGATCTAGCTTATCAACCTTAAAGTAGTAGTACGCATAATGGGCCGTCCCCCGTTTCAAAATTAAGTGGTACGAATTATTATAATCCGCGGGAAAAACCGTGATCCAATCGTCATTCATATCGGACATCCTTTTCACTTGAATTTGAGCTCTAATCTAATTGTACCTTGAACGGTGGTGAAAACCTAGGGGGAATGTGTGAGAAATCACGCGAGAAAGCCACCGTAGCAACCTAAAATTTGCCAGCTTACTTTCGAACGATGGGCCAATATCAGCAGCCATTGTAACCATAGCCACAAAAAGATTCATTAATTTGGACTATCTTCTACTTAATGACCGTGATAAGAACGAGCTCTTTACGCTTCATTCAGCTTATAACTTATTCTAACCGTATGTCTTAAATTACGCGATTGCTAGGTTAACACATAGTTAATGCTTAGCAAATATTTATTCACCAATTGGCAGAGTCATCACTATCATACCGTTTTTAGTACTATAATCACCTCAATTATTTTTTCATAGATTGATTCACTTTCCCCTCATATTTTATCCCGGTCACAATTATTAGGCCTAAACCCATAACTCATTAGAATACGTAGCTGCTATTTTTTCTGTTCATTAACTAATTTTACGACGCACCACTTTTACTAACAGTTGCGCGCTTTTAAGTTGCTAATAATTGCAACTTGTTAAAATGCTGGTAAATTATAGTTAACCAAACTTCCACTAGCCAAAATAGCTAAAACCGGCTGTCGCACGATTGCACTTCAAATATTGGTTTATTCCAGTACAATATTTGCTATAATGAGATTAGCAAGGCTGCAAAGTTAATCGTATCAAGCATATTTACTTGATAGCTATTTTGTACTATAATCATTAGGTTGTATCAATATGGTTCATACATAGTCAGTTTGTGGTAACCCGAACAGTAGTAATAGATTAACCTGGCTGTGATTTACGGGGGAAAATATTTAAAGGAAGCATAGGGTGTTACTTATGGAATTGAAGGAACGAGAAATCAGGCCGATTACGATTGACGCCGGGCGTCAGCATCGTCGTTATGGTTATCGGTTCATTAAACGCGTGTTTGACTTTGTCGCTAGCCTCTTAGGCCTCATCATCTTATCACCACTCTTCTTGATAATTGCAATTGCGATTAAAGTTGAAGATCCTAAAGGCGCCGTCTTCTACTCGCAGACACGGTTAGGTCGTGGCGAAGTCCCATTCAAGATGTATAAATTTCGCTCGATGGTTTCCAACGCCGATGAATTGTTGGAAAAATTACTTAAAGATAACGAGATTGATGGTGCCATGTTCAAAATGCAGGATGATCCCCGCGTAACTAAGATTGGGCGATTCATCCGTAAGTATAGCATTGATGAACTACCACAATTGCTAAACGTCCTTCAAGGCTCGATGAGCTTAGTTGGACCCCGGCCGCCATTGCCACGGGAAGTCGAAGAATATTCCGACTATGACAAACAACGGTTAGCCGTCAAGCCAGGTTGTACCGGTTTATGGCAAGCAACCGTTCGTAACAGTGTCGGTTTTGATGAAATGGTTAAGTTAGACTTAACTTACATTTCTAAACGGAGTGTCGCATTTGATGTCTACATTCTGTTCAAGACCGTGGTCATTATGTTCAAGCCTAATGGCGCTTATTAAACATAAAAACAAAACGCGCAACCAAACTCAAGGGGAAATTTGGTTGTGCGTTTTTGTAACCCATTGATTTGAACACACCACGCACCATTCGCTCGCCATACCATCAAAGTTATCTCCCCGCTCCTGCAATCATCATTGATTCCACAACCCTACCGGCCAAATTTTCAGTCCTTGATCATAAGTGCGCACGAACACAACTTACTGGGGTTCTCCAAGTATTAAGCCAGTCCTCCAATTTAATTATCGTTGATATAACTATGTCACTCCTCAGTTAATTAACAATAAAAATACTTTCTAATTTATAAAATAATAAGTTTGTTAATAACCAACCCTAGCCAGTTAAAACCACTATCAACCGGCTAATTGGCTGTGATACAATGAATTGAATGTTGAGAAATTCGACGTTAGACTGCTTAACTGCCACAAGGAGCCACTCATGCGAATCATAAGGAATTACTTTTATACAGCGGGGTATAACCTCTTAATTTTACTCACGCCCCTCCTAACCGTCCCGTATATCTCACGGGTCTTAGGGCCGACCGGCGTCGGTATCAATGCAACGACCAATTCGATCATTACTTACTTTCTATTGTTCGGAACGGTCGGTATTACAATTTATGGTAATCGCGAAATTGCCTTTATTCGTGATAATCGGGGGCAACGCTCACAAACTTTTTGGGAAATTGAAATATTACAGTTATTGACCATCAGTTGTGCTTATCTCGCCTTTTTAGTTTTTCTTTTTTTTGAGCACCAATTGCAAATTTATTTTTTCTATCAATCATTTTATATTATTGCGGGTGCTGTTGATATTTCTTGGTACTTTATGGGTCTCGAGGATTTCAAGAAAACCGTACTCCGTAACATGCTTGTCAAGATTGCTTCTGTGATTGCGATTTTCGCATTCGTGAAGACTCGGCAAGACACCGGAATCTACATTTTGATTTTAGCGGGCTCACAAGTTTTGGGCAATCTGACACTGTGGCCATACTTACGACATAGTGTCGAACGGCCCAACTGGCGTCAATTGAATCTCTTCCGGCATCTGCGGCCCTCATTAGCGTTATTCGTGCCACAAATCGCCACGACAGTTTACCTTGCCTTGAATAAGACCATGTTATGGCAAATGGATTCGCTAACCGCCGCCGGATTTTACGATTACTCCGACAAGTTGATCAAACTCGTTTTAGCGCTCGTGACAGCGACTGGGACAGTCATGTTGCCCCACATTGCCAACCTCTTCATGAAGCAGCAACTTGAACGCGTCAAACAATACTTATACATGTCCTTTGACTTTGTGCTCGCGATTGCGATTCCAATGGCTCTCGGCGTGGCAGCGGTCGCAACGACGCTCGCACCCTTATTTTTTGGACGGGCATTTGGGGCAGTCGACCGACTGTTGATGATTGAGGCACCCGTCATCATCCTAATTGGGATGAGCAACGTGCTTGGTCAGCAGTTTCTGCTACCGACTAAGCAGACTAAGACCTATACGATTTCCGTCACTATCGGGGCCCTCGTCAACATCGCTTGCAACATCCCACTTATTTGGTTTTGGGGCGTGGCCGGTGCCATGTGCGCCACTTTGATTTCGGAAGTTTGTGTCACTGGCTACCAGTTAGTCGTGACTCGACATACGTTGGCGACCAGACAATTATTTACGGGTAGTTTGAAGTACGTGCTCGCCGGTGTGGTCATGTTCGCCGTCGTTTACGCCTTGAACATCAGTATGACCGCTTCTTACCTTAATCTGGCCTTGCAGATTGGCATTGGTGCCCTGATTTACGTCGGACTATTGTTCCTGCTTCAGCCGCCAGTACTGACTAATGCTGCGAAATTGCGAACCCGGATGTAATAACCACTACGTTCAATTACTAATTTATACAACAGACTTAAAATGCGCCACTCACTAGACCGATCATCGTCTAGTGAGTGGCGCATTTTTAAACTATTAAGTCGTTATCTCATTAATTGGCATGCCGCATCATTCATCAGCGGCTGACTCCCACTTACCACTTCAATATTCTAATTAATCGCCGGCACCCTAAAAATGAGTCCGTTTAGCAGCTTGTGGGAAGAACTTACGTTTCAACAGATTATACGCTTTCGCCGGTAACTGTTGCTTTTCCATGTACATTACCGGGACTTCCACGTACTCAAGTTGGTTATGGTTGATCCACACGTCCAATAGGAACTCAGATAAGTACCCGAAAACGCGAGCTTCTTGGACATCGTAATCCGCAATATCGATCCGGTCACGCACAGCAAACAGAATATCAAAGACCCATTTGGCATAGTCGTCAAACTTAGGACCCGCCATAATCATCATGTTAAACATGTGCGCCGACGTTTGATGCATCAACTGATCAAAATCATCTAAGTAGGCGGCATGACGTTCACTAATAACCGTTCGCATCATGTCCAGTGGTTCCCGATGATGTGCGTGAACGTAATGTGAATAATTCGATTCAATATAATAATGGCGCTTTTTTGGTACGATGACATCATATTGCTGCAATAAACTTTCAATTTCGGTCATTGATAAAATACCGGCTAATTTGCGTTTAGGTGCCTCAGACAAGTAGCGTCGATATTGATTCAAACCCTTAACATCCGCATGACAGTTCTTCCAGATCCAGTACATCGCCGTTAGCTCGTTAAAGTTCGGGTTGCTTGCCGAAATGTTGTCACCGACGTTATCAGGTTGATAATTTTGTGGTGCACCCCCATGGATCGCAGCACCAACAAAAATAGGTCGGTAAGTTGGATCCTGTGGCATTTGATACGGCTTATGAGCCGCTACATAAATTTGTACTTTCATTTGCCAGTCCCCCTCTGGTATGAAATTTGTGATTCAAATCATGATAAATTTTCCATCATTTAATAATGCAAGTATTTGCACGTGACTGTTAGGTCAATTAATTATCTCAGTATTTGCCGGATTATACACAGTAATTTAACGACGTTGTAGCCGGCGAAATAGATACTGCCGAGGTAAAAAACAAGCTCGAATTCCCGGAAGATGCGGAATTGCCAGCATGGCAACCGTCACGAAGCCAATCCGGTAACTGATTGCGATGATCGTCGTCACGAGTGGTCCCATATGGGTAATCAAATGATTCGTCAACCATCCTTCAATGCCAATCACGTTTAGATCGATCAAATGAAAACACAGAACCACTAGCGATAACTGACCGTAGCGTTTTAACCACTTAATCGGCCGCGCATTCGGATAATGACTAAGCCAGTCACTGACGCGAATGATACACAAACTGCCAGTAACGCCCCCCGTGACGCTAATCAACAGATTAGGCGATGTTGGAACTGTCAACGCAAAATAACCCTGAAAAGCACTCACTAACCACATGAACGTGAATAATAAATACCAAGCTGATGATATCCGACTTAGCAGGGCTGTTTGTTTAACGAGGTAGCCAGCATATAAAAAGAGCTGTGCTAACAACGCGGCGTTAACGGCCCACGGTAAATAAGCGACATGACCGAGCCAACCACCTAAGATTGCGAAAATAGCGAACACCCCGCCCCGTACAATGGCCTGATGCCAGCGCTGATGACGTCGGACCGTTAGTAGCATCACAACATTGAACAGTTGCAGCGCAATAAACATACTGAGCAAGAACCACACGGCCCCAATCGGTTGAACTTGCCAGTGCCACGGATTGAACACTGCCGAACCGGCCCCGTATGCCGTGGCAATTAGTCCTTGTCGCCAGCTTGGAAAATACGCATTAAGGAGCGGATTCGGTAATAATCGGGCTATCGCACTTACGACTAAGAGCACAACTGCCGTTGCGAGATACGGTAGTAATAGGTTAATGATGCCACGCTGACATTCTTGTCGTGCCGGGCGTGAGTGATACAAATAACCGCTCAACATGAAGAAAATCGGCATGTGAAAGGCGAAGATCAAACTACCGAAGAATTGCCCGTTATAGGGGCCCAAGGTATGACCAATCACGACCGCTAAAGTTGCGATTCCCTTTGCAATATCGATCCACTCAATTCTTTTGCGCATTAACTGAGCCTCCTATTAACTGGGAGCCACCAAATAAATCTGGTAATAACCGTTGCAACCAGCGGACATGTCGTAATAACCATACTAGTTCAACGCTAACGATCAGCACCGCGATACTCCAGAGCCAACCAGACCACCACGCACCAATAATTGGTGTCAGCAACCGATTAATGACCATAAATGGTGTAATCAGTAGACCGGCCACCAGCATATCACCATAACCCGTTTGAACAAAGTTATGCCGGCGTACTGCTTTGGACCGTGGCCGGTTCATCATCCAGGTGGCAATCGTCACCCACAGCGTCAAACATGGAATTGCCTGAAAGGTTTGGGCAAATGGCTGGCTGCTGATAAGGTCAAAATTCTTTTCCAGATTCACTTGATACATCGTGACTGACACCATCACGGCATAGCACCCACATGTCAGCAACCACGCCACTAAGAGGTGTTCTCGCGTAATCCGGTGTAACACCTCCGTTTGGCTCAACCAATACCCCATCAATGCAAAAAAGCAACCGGCCGTAATCGCGAGCGGCGGATTAACACTGATCGTCGTCAAGCCAGTGAAATAGGCCAAGATTGGTACCATGCCAATAAATACGAGCTCCGCCCAAAATAGGTATTGCTGAATCGCAACACTCGCATGGTGTGCAATCACCCTTAACAACGGCAAGGTGACAAAGAAGCCCAATAGTTCATATAAAATATCATAAAAGCCCACCGGCGCTTGGGCTAACGCGGTAAAAAAGCCGGCGATGTTAAAACTAGTTAAACTGCCTTGCGTCACCAAGTCTTCAAGATAGAAGGCCAGTGAGAATAAGGTAATTCCACCCATTATCCATAAGACTCGGCGAATCAACTGCGATACTGGTAACGCCGCGCGTCGCAATTGATAGGCACCCAGGGCCATTAATAATAAGTTGGGACCTGCTGCCGTCATCAATGCAATGACGAGCTGCGGATAGAACCAGATACTTTGTGGTTGGTGGCTAAAACTAAATACCGCGTTCATCCCGGTATCACCGAATAGAATTAACATCAGGGCGATGATCAGGATCAACCGCTGGACCCGATAAGCCTGTTGATGATTCATCGGCACGACGCCCCCCTTCGAATAACGACAGGTTGGTCAAATACGGGGCCGACTGCCGTTTGATAATTTGGTAAATCAGCGAATAACATCAGAATAAAGACGTTATACGTTACTTCTAAGAAGTGCTGATCAAACATACTACTGATGGCAATGGCCACAAAGATTACCGGCAACAAATAACCGTGTTGCCGCGTACGTTGATACAAAAACCAGGTCATACCGATAATTATAATCAGCGTTAATAGTAATCCGTATGAAATCAACATATTTAAGAATGACGAGTCAATGAAGAAATACGTTGCATCACCAACACCATTGGTAAACGTTTCAAACCGATCGCCGCCCCAACCATTAATTGGAATCGGGGCTTGGCCGAATAATTTAACGCCATATGCTAATAACGCGTTATTCCCTAGCGCGAGTCGCGTGGACAAGGTATTATTGAGCGCTACCAGCAACCGGTCTTGATAATTAAAAATATTCGACAACCCAATAATTAGCCCACTAGCAAGTGGTAACATCAAAAAGCTATACCGAATCATCGGCCGAAGCCACCGAAGCTGACGGCGATAGATATAGACCAAGTACAAGCTGATCAAAACGAGTAAAGCAATCACATCCGTCATCGTTTTCGTAAACTGGTAAATCATTGCCAGGCCAAACAACACGGGTAATAGCGCTACTAATCGAAAACGACGGGCCAATAAATACAAATACGCCGCACACAGATAGAAAATATGGGCCGCAAAATCAGTGGTATACACGACACCAAACGACTGACGTAACCCATCGGCAGTTGCAAACGTAATATTTTTAATCAGTCCGACTTCCGCAGCAACTAGCGCTAACAAGAGAATCGTCCCCACGACGCCCAGATAAACTTGAATGATCTGCCGAAACGAAACTTCCCGGGCTGCAATCACCAACATGATTGTCGGCATCAAATAATGCGCACCCGATGTGAGCATCACGACAGTCACCAGTACAAGTAAACTGACTTCGCCAATAATTTGGCCGGGGGTCAAGGTATCTAAGCAAACCACGAGGCCCAGTAATGCGGCCAAAGTCGCTAATTCAATCAAAACGCCCACTCGATGCGGTATCATCTCGTTAAAGGTCGTCGTCTGTAGTGTGACTGAGGCTAAGTAGATTCCGAAGATAATCAGATAGAGCACATTACGGTGCTGCTGTATACTTGCTCCCCTACGTCTCATCATCGTGCCGCCCCCAACCCTGACCATATTTCACGAGGTACGGACTCAGCAACGCCAAGCCGCCCCCAACAACTAATATTAACTTCCAAAGCGCCCCGCGAATCACGTTCGTCTCACGCGTTACGGTACGTTTAACTGTCTTCACTCGATAATTTTTTAAGCCCGTCAGATTAGCTTTAATCGCCACATTGAACGCCTGAGCATTCTGCTGGGCCACTTGCCGTGAACTACTCGTTGCTGTCACCCGTAAGACCGGTCGCCGCGCAACTGGTGCCGCTTGGACCGACTCACTCAGTTCCTGAATCGGTTGCCAAATGCCATAATGCGCATAGGCATAAGTGCTGGCTTGAGTCAGCACTGCACTCTGGTGTGGCATCACGTTGAACTGCGTGATAGCTTTGATATCCTGGCGTCGCTGACGTTTTAGACGGGCTGTTGACAGCCCTGAACGCGGCGTTTGCGCAATCTGAATATCAACAGATGCTTGATACACCGGCTTAGGTAGCCATCGATTGCCCGCCCATCCAAGGCCGACGCTTAGCATAATGATCAGCAATTCGAGCGGCAACCACCGCCACGCTAGACTAAAGCGTTCCTTTGGCTGTACCTTCATGTGCCTCACTCACTCCCACGTAGACTAATTTGAAATTGGCTCCAGAGATAATCAGTGACCAATAGATGCTGCTGCCCCACTGCTTTAAATCGCCGATCAAGTAACCGATAACGTGGCTGTTTCTGAACTTTTTCAGCTGTCGTCAAGTCAAATATTAACCGGTAGCGATTCTTGGTGGTCGGTATCAAATTCACCGCGGTCACTCGTTGTGACTGCGCATGATTTAGCTTAACGCGACCAACCAACCTGACCGGACGCGTCAACCGATTGGCACGATAAATGGCCAACTGCGTACCGCGCTGACGAAACAGGTATAAGTGTTGATCAATCAAGCTCATTCCAGCGACTTGGCGCGCTGGGAGCTTTCCTAGTTGTAACGCGTGCCAAGCTTTGATCCGTCCAGTCTTCGTGAGCTGTCCATAATAGAGTTTGGCGCGACTGCTTTGGCGATCAATGCCGCGAACCATAACAACCGCTGAACGAGTCGTACCTGGAAAGACGGCCTGAACCCGACCTTGCTTAAAATCAGCCCCGTTAAAGTTCAACCGTTGATGTTGCCAATCTTTAAAATTAGTCGTCCAGTAACGGTCTTGCCCATCTATCAACGTCAAGCGGCCATTCGCGTACCAGACACTCGGCCGTGACAATTGCACATGCGGATAACTAATGGGTAGTTTCGTCCATATCCGGCCGTCTTGGCTGGTACTGATACGACCGTACGTTGTCGCATCACCTCGCTGCTGTCGATTTTGAAAGACCGGCGTGGCGGTATTCTGAGTACCGGCCTGTAAATACCGTGCTTGACGTAGCGTCTTGCGTAGCTCCGCCGTCGTCTGTGCAGAACGATACTTTAGATGCACTGTTTGATTACGACGCGGCAACAAAGTCGACAATGGATCGCGATTCGTTAAGACATAGCCATTAATGCCAGATTGAAATAAATTGCGGTGATTGACCTTACCTACTAAGGTAATTGGTCCGGGTGAAATAATCGGCGTCCCATTTTGATCAGTTTGATAAATCCGCGTGACCGTGTCTTGACCGCGCTGAATACTCAGGGCGTAGCAAGCATATCCCAATAATAGTGCGAGCAATGCTAGGCTCCCCCACACAATTGCTAGCCGTTTTCTCATCTTCAATCATCACACATTCTTTTATTTGGTCGTTGCAAATTCCGACGCGACTGTCACTAAGGCCGCGTGAATCACTTGGTGCATGTCATAGTAGCGATACTGGCCTAGTCGACCACCAAAGATGACTTGGGGTTCAGCCGCGGCGAGCTTCGCATACTGTTTGTAGAGCGTATTGTTGGTTTGATTATTGACCGGATAATACGGCTCGTCACCCCGCTGCCAGTTCGCTGGAAATTCACGTGTAATTACAGTTTGATCCGCATCGCCCTTACCGAACTCAAAGTGTTTGTGTTCGATAACACGGGTATACGGCGTCTCAGCATCAGTGTAATTGACTACGGCATTACCTTGATAATTATCCACGGGCACGGTTTCAGTCTCAAAACGTAGTGAACGGTAGGCTAATTCCCCTAACTGATAGTCAAAGAATTGGTCAATCATCCCGGTAAAGACGACTTTCGGGTATTGGGCAAGATACTCAGCCTTATGCGCAAAGAAGTCGGTGTTCGTTTCCACGGTAATTTCAGGATGAGCTAACATCTTCTCAACAATCTGCGTATAACCACCGATGGGAATACCTTGATAAGTATCGTTAAAGTAATTGTTATCGTAAGTGTAGCGTACCGGTAACCGCCGAATAATGAACGCTGGTAAATCCGTAGCCTTTTGTCCCCACTGCTTTTCCGTATAACCCTTGATCAGCTTTTCGTAAATATCGGTCCCAATCAACGCAATTGCTTGTTCCTCCAAGTTGCGTGGTTGGTGATCACCGAGATTCGCCGCCGCGCGTTGTTCCGCAATCTTAGCGGCTGCTTCTGCCGGTGTCCGAACGCCCCAGAGTTCACTGAACGTATTCATGTTGAACGGCAAGTTGTACATGTGACCCTTGTAATTAGCGACTGGGCTATTCGTATAACGGTTAAATTCCGCAAATTGATTAACGTAATCCCAAATTTCACGATCCGAAGTGTGGAAGATATGAGCCCCGTATTGGTGGACTTGAATCCCCGCCACTTCCTTAGTGTAGATATTACCAGCAATGTGGTCGCGCTTTTCAATCACTTTGACCCGTTTACCGCGTAAGGCTGCTTCATGAGCAAAGACGGCACCAAATAGTCCCGCACCAACTACCAAATAATCGTATTGTTCGTTCATGTGAATTCCCCCAAAATCAACTTGTTCTTGGTGAATTATAACAAACATTACGTGATAAACAATCGCTCAACATACGGATATAATGGGTTTTAATCAAATATTGGGGCTTGCTAAATTAAATTTACTATCTAAATAACAAATAATATTATGATTACCGGTTTCAACCATTGCGACTAAATACAAGCAATCATCTGAATGCTTTCTGGTGGTCACTGGTCAAAAGACCAATAAACGTTGCTGTAAAAACAGTAAAATTATCCATTCGAATTACAAAATAAATCTAAAAATTAAATTTTGCTTTTCCGTCTAAAATGTCACCAAAACACAAAACTAGTTGTGCCAAGAAGTTTTTTCTCAGCACAACTAGCTTTTAATTCGTTGTTAATAATGATGAAGCTGATGTCCAAAATTGAGTCGGCCTGGTTTAGTAATCTGACCTTAAATTGCAATAATCACTGGTTTCGCCTGTATACGGTTCCCATGTCATCAGACAGCTCACGATCAGGCCCACACTAAAACTTCTGTCCCGGCATGAAGTTGGGATTCAAGCCCTCACGCTCGCGACTCGCATCACGTAACGCCTCCAAGTAAACTCTGATAACCATTTTGCGATAGCCACGATAAAACGGTCCACAGAGTTTAATGGCCAATCGGGCGTAGAATCCAAGCAACCATCCGAGACTGACCAATGAGTTTGCACGCCACCGCTTAATCGTAATCAAGCGATTGCGCTGCCCGTAATAGAGACGCCAATCGGGTACGAATTTAGACTTGAAGTCCAGGGAAGGTAAAGCCGTCTTGTGAATTAATTTAGCCGCACTCACATTGACCGGTCGACTCAGCTTGGCCGTCCGTACCGCGTACTCACAGTCATCCCACCAGATAAAGTAGCCAGCGTCCGCCACTCCCACTTGCTTGATCACGGCCACACTCATGAAAACACCGCAGAAAGTGTACTGGTCAAACTCAAAATTACCGCGATATTCACGTTCAGGGACCGCCTGCGCTTGAAAGGTACTCCAATTGGTGAACCGGTTCCGCTGATCCGCTTGCAAACGGCCATCCTCAATATACACACTCCCCGTCAAGATTTGGCGATTTGGATGATCTTGCTGATAAGCAATTAGTTTTTCAAAATAGTCTGGCTCAAAAATTGCATCATCATCGGACATTGAAACCCAATCCAAGTTCGGATCTGCCGCCGCAATCTGCATCCCCCGAGCAAAGCCCCCAGCACCACCGATATTTTTGGTCAAATACCGGTAATCAACACTTGGATTAGCCAAAATATCAGCTGTTTGTAATTCAGCTTTTGTCCCATCCGTCGAATGATTATCAATAATAATAATTTTCGCGGGTGGGACCGTCTGATTCAGTAGTGCCGTAATTGATTCGATTAGTAATTGTTTGCGGTTGAAAGTTACCACAATCGCCCCATATTGCATGTTTGTCCACTCCTTGTCTTAGCCTAACGTCCTTTATGGTAAATAATCTTGATTGCGCCCAAGCCGGTCATGCCAACCATCACGGTAACCTTGAACATACGCTTTTATCAGTGGCCCCGCTTGGCCCCATCTATCCCGAAAAAGCAAGATGGCGAATAATTTGCGCGCTAAAAAGCGACGGGCATACCAGCAGGTCACCCGAGTTTGCCCACGGTGTTTGAATAATGATGCCAGCCGATTACGCATCACGTAATATTCCTTCCACGGCGCTATAGCAGTACGAGTATACGTCGTTTTGTGTAGGACCAACGCGTCGTGGACATTTAGAAACTGACCATACTTGCGAGCCCGGAGCGCATATTCAAAGTCATCAAACCGAATAAAGTAATCCTGTTCAGGTAGCCCAATTCGTTCAACAATGCCGCGACTCATTAAGATACCCACAAACGAAAAAATATCATACTTAAAGTCCTGCGCATAGTCGGCTTCGGCTATGGGCTTAACCGTCAGTGTTTGCGAATTGGTAATCATTTCACGATGCATCGCATCATGGTGTCCATTTGGTAATAACACCGATCCTGAAAATACGCCTTGTTGCGGCTGAGTCACAATCGCTCGCCGCATCGCCGCAAAGTAGCCGGTCTGAAAAATCGCATCATCATCAGAAATCGAGATCCAATCACAGTCAGTCTGCAATGCTAGCCGGATTCCAGTTGCAAAACCAGCGGAACCACCAAGATTTTGCTGACAACGAACGTAAACCAAGTGTTGATCATCAAAGTCAAATTGTTGCTGAATAAACGCCTCCGTCCCATCCGTCGATGCGTTATCGATGACGAAGACATATTCTGGCGCTTCCGGCTGCGTCAAGACACTCTCAATAGCCTCCGCAAGTAGCGCTTTACGATTAAAAGTCACAATCACACACGCAATTTTTGTCATAAGCTTCCCCCAAATTGTTATGATCACTTAAAACTAATCCGAATTAGTCAGTTAAACTGACTAGCCGTTTCAAGTAATTTTTCATTATACTAGTCTAGTTTGATTATAGCTAGACGTGATGGTTAGGATAAAATATTTAAACCTGATTTTTAAGGGGATTAAACATATTTGGAGGTTAGTTTGGAAAGATGCCTATCATTTCAAAAATATGTATTGATTACAAAGTAAATTCAAAAAGCACATCACAAAACTAGGGTCCGTCTTAAAACTACTTAAGTAAGATGCAAATTGAGGCAATGTAGA
>NZ_JAKZEQ010000018.1:0-59798 GCF_022549155.1 Lactiplantibacillus sp. ME-2 | reverse complement strand
CCCTTTCGTCTGTGTGCTTTATCGGTACTGGCTAACTTACTATTGCAATTTGCGATGAGTATTCGTATGTTATTGGGTTGAAATTATCTTCAGGAAAATTGCCAATTCCTAATTTGTGTCTAGGGCCGGTGAAAGCTGGCTTGAAAAATTATCATCGAAGCATTATTGTTGCGCTACGTAATCCTGTCGCAAGAATCATTCCGAATTTAAAAATCCGAACAGTGATTATTAATAAGCGGCATCAAAAGGTCATTATTAAGAATACGAAAACGGGTGTCATGATGGCGCCAAACACAGTTTTTAAAGCACCAATGCCATTAGGATCACAACAATTACAACCGGGTGATTATCAGTTACAAATGACGGTTAATAATCAGCGTCATCATTGGCGATTTAAACGAGATTTTCATATTAGTATGACAGCAGCTCAAAAATATAATCATGAGTCAATTGATAATAAGGGGGTTAGTATGTGGATGCTAATTGGAATTGGCGCAATTTCAATGCTAGTACTGGGGTTAGGGTTAGGCGTAATCGTCTGGCTATGGCGGCGACAACGGCGGTCGAAGGATTAGGTTAATTAATGGGGGTAGGATGGTGCAACGGTTTAGCGTGTGTGTAGCAACCATTTTAATCAGTTTAATAATGTTAACAATAACGGGAGTTGCGGCCGTTGGGGGGCGGTCAACAGTCACCGTTAGCTTTTATGCTGGTCAGAGAACTCAGCAACAGATAGATAATCGCAACGTTAAGATTCCTAATGGGACCAGGCCATATCGTGTGGTGACAGAAAAGACGTTGACAAGACCAAAGGGGTATTATCAATTGCCACAGACTGATGAGCAGCTCTTAACCTGGTTTTATGCGAGTTTCGGTAGCGTGCTACTGATATTATTGATGGTTATCCGTTGGTTTAATAAAGAAAGCTATTGCTAGGTAAGGAGGGACCGTAGAAGTGAGAAGGTTACTTACTGGCACGTTGGTCGTGGGTGGGCTGTTATTGGTAGTTTGCCTCATGGCTGTTAATGGGCAGGCAAAGGTTGTCGATGAGCCGACCAGTGCGATGCAGGATATTACAACTAATTTCGAACAACGAACAATTGGTCGAGTGCCATGGCCCATTACACACATTGCGGCTAATTATGTGCGAGATGGTCACATGACGCACAAGACTAGTCGAGTGAAAATTACTTTAGGTAAAGGTGTAGTACATTCGCCGAATGGTAAGGGATTATATAATTTATGGGATCTGGTTTTGAATCGCCAAGGCAAAGAGTATGGTGCAACTTTCCTGGCTTATAATATCAATAATCGAGTTTGGCGACCGCATCGAACAGATACTATCAAGACGCATGGAATCAAAGCAGGTCAGCCGGTTTGGATTGGTAATAAGAGCAGTACTAATGCGAGCAGTAATCCCATTCGAACACTGCCTGCTTACATGGTAACGAAGCAGTACTGTCAAATGGTTAGTCAGATTAAATTACTGGATTTGAGGCTAATAAGCGCATCATTACCGGGACGGGCACACAAGGTGGTGATCTAATCACGGCTAAATTTGGTAATCAGATCAAAAAAACACGAGTCGATCATGAGGGGCGCTGGCAGATGAAATGCTTTAGCGGTAATGGTCGCTTGATGGTAACGGAAACAAATGCGTATGATGATATTCCAGGGCACACTGAAACGGTGATTAATAACGGAACTCCACGAACGGATGCGACGATTAAGCTCAACTTGTTTTTAACTAATGGTCATACCTTTTCAACCGCTAAGGGACGCAAGGTATTAGTGACCGGAATGATCTTGGGGACTGATCAGAATGATTTTGATCGCGATGTTGTTTTAAAAAATAACGCACTAACCATCCACTTTGCCCATGCTGATGGAACGCCCATCGCTAATTATAAGGCTAATGGTTCGGTGAATGAGCCAGATAAGGCGGGGTATTTTCATCTGAAATTACCCACTGAATCGCTTAAACAAGGGCCTAATGATGTGAAAGTGTGGGTGTCAGATCAACACGGCCAACGATCTAATATTGATACGTTAACAGTTAATGTAAATTCAGGACTCATGTTTGGTCAAATCAATGCTCAAATGCGTTTTCGGAGTAACACGATTCCACAAAGCGAGCGCTTATTATCGCCCACAAATCAGTGGCAAATTGAGGTTCATGATACGCGATCAGTTGCTTCAAAGTGGTATGTGTATGCCACCGCAACTAAAATGAAGTCTGCTCAACACTCATTAATTGGGGATTTGGTCTATATTGATGCTGCTGGTCAAAAACATGTGATGACCAATCAGGAAACGTTGGTAGGCCATGGCACACATACAAATCCTAATCAACAAACTACTAATATTGCAGCAACCTGGCAAGCGCGACAAGGTATTTTTCTCGATGTTCAGCCCGAATTGTATGCAGGATCCTATCATGGAAAGATCAATTGGAGTTTGCAAGATACACCACAATCTTGATGAGTGGAAGAAAGATGTCATCAAGATGTGTTAGTTAGTCATTAAGGAAATTATGAATGACCGTCAAGATTGTTTTGGCGGTCATTTTAGTGTGATATCGTTGCAAGGTTACTTATAAATTTGTAAAAACGATTCACCAATACCAGACAAGCTGAGTTGATTGGACTATAATGATTGGAAGTTATAGCGGGGTAAGGGAGAACGTTTGATGAAAACTTTTAAGAGTATTATGAGCTGGGTACTACCAATTGTAGTGGGGTTACTCGTCGCCATGGTGATCAGGCACTTTATTTTTACGATGGTTCGGGTGGATGGACCGTCAATGGAACCTAACTTAGATGACAATGAGCGCGTCGCCGTGGTCAAGACAGCTAAGATTCAGCACCTCAGTGTCATCGTTTTTAACGCCTATCAAGTTGATCCAGACGCACGCTCCAAGACGGTCAAATATGTCAAACGAGTGATCGGAATGCCCGGTGATACAGTTAAATCTGAAGACGGCCGACTCTATGTCAATGGCAAGCTTGTCCCGCAGAAGTTCATCAGTCAGTATGAGCGGACGCAGGGAACGACAAATTGGGATTTGAGTACGCTGGAGAACCGTTACAGTTGGAATCTGAAAACAACTAAGGTCCCTAAGCATTCGTACTTTGTGTTAGGTGATCATCGGTCAGTGTCAAATGATAGTCGTTACTGGGGATTTGTCCCAGCCAATAAGGTGTTGGGCGTGGTCAAAGTGCCATTTTGGGACTCGAATAAGACTAAGCGCCATAATATTAATTCAATTAGTTACTGAATAGCAGCCAGCGCGACTCGTTAGTGAGCGCGCTTTTTTTTGTATGCTCACCAACTGAATGGTAGGGGGGGGAAACTAGGTTACTTAGTCATTCTTTACAGGGAGAACAATGTGGGATGGTTAAAGTGACTAATCTTGTTCAGAAAAGCAAACAAAAGGTAGCATCTAAATTGAATTTAATGGTCAATAAGCCTAGAATAATGGCAAGTATCACGATGGAGGCTGGTAAATATGGCAACTGAACTAACACCGGATGCACTTGCCGCTTTACGGACAACGCATGCGCAGGATCGAATGGCACCAGTATTGACGCGAGCGATTACGAAGAATGGGATTGAGGCTGCAAGTTTTGATAATCAAGCTGCGAGTCGCTTAGCGCGGACTTTTTCTGTTGAAGTACCAACGGGTAAGGTCAGTAATCAGAAGCACAGCGGTCGTTGCTGGGAGTTTTCATTATTAAACACGCTCCGGCATAAGTTTGCGACCCGGTATCACGTCAAAGACTTTGAGTTATCACAAAACTATTTGTTTTTCTGGGATAAGATTGAAAGGGCTAATATTTTTTATCGGAATGTTGAACAAACGGCGCGTCAGCCGATTGATGACCGGCTTGTTCAGTTCTTATTTGCTAATCCGGGCGAAGATGGTGGTCAGTGGGCGATGGCGGCCAGCTTGGTTCAAAAGTATGGCGTCGTTCCAGCTAGTGTGATGCCAGAGTCCTTCAACACTGATAATACGACGGCATTTCAAGCCAGTTTATCACGGCAGCTTCGTAAAGATGGGTTAAAACTTCGGCAACTCGTGATGGATGGTGCAAGCGAGGCCGAGCTACAATCACTGGAGAAATCAATGTTGCAAACGGTCTATCGGATGACGGCGTACTCATTTGGTGAACCACCAACTAGCTTTGATTTAGAATATCGTGATGATGAGCAACAGTACCATCGTACGGCTAATTTAACGCCTCAGCAATTCTATCAGGACTACTTTGAAACTGATCTGGATGATTACGTGGTCGTTACTAATTCACCAGATAAGCCGTTTAATCGACTTTATAGCTTGCCAGACGAGGATAACGTGATTGGTGGTAAGCCTATCGAATTTTTGAACCTTGATATGGGTGTGCTGACGGACGTTGCTGTGCAACAGTTACAGGCTGGCGAAACGGTTTGGTTTGGCAACGATGTGCTGCGACAGATGGACCGGAAGACGGGATACTTGGATGCTCATTTATTTGAAACTGGCAAGTTATTTGGAACCAACGATCATCTGACTAAGGCGCAACGGCTGTTAACAGGTGAAGGTGAAGTTAGCCATGCCATGACGTTAACCGGCGTTGACTTAGTGGCTGATACGCCAACTAAGTGGAAGGTCGAAAATAGTTGGGGTGAGCAAGTAGGTGATCAAGGCTACTTCGTAATGAGCCAAGATTGGTTTAATGAGTACGTCTATGAAGTAGTTGTTCACAAGCATTTCTTGGCACCGGAATTTCAGGCGCTGCTTAACGAACGTGCACAGCGGCTACCCGCATGGGATCCGTTGCACTAGGAGGGTAATGTGATGGGAATATTTTCAGAACGATTAAAAGAAGCGATGCAACAAGCGAACATAACCTCTGCTCAGTTATCTAAACAAACGGGAATTGGTCGTTCATCAATCAGCCAGTGGTTAAGTAATAAATACGTGGCTAAACATGATAAGGTTACGGCGTTAGCGGCGGTACTGAATGTGTCGCCAGATTGGCTGCTAGGTACGACTGATGTTGCAACAGCGGTGGCCCCGGAAGCGGTACCGATTCCAGTGTCGGTCACGCCAACCCCTGCCGTTGACCCCGAATTAATAACATTGTGGGAACAGCTGGATACCAAACAACGATCTAAGTTGATCAAAAAGGCACGGAAGTTGTTGACTAAGTCGGCCGAACAGCCCAACACAAAGCGGAAAAAGAACAAGAAAAAGAAAAAAGGCAAGAAACGGAAATAAGGCAATGCAAAAAACAACTTTTGCTCCTCAGCTCGTCGTGAGGAACAAAAGTTGTTTTTGACTGTCATGATGAATTATCAGGGGTTGATAATGGTGAACTAAATGGTCCATTTTTCCCAGTCACGCGCCCAAATCAGTCCCATGACGCCTTCTCCAACGTGAACCCCAACGACGGGACCGATCTCGCCTTCATCGATGGTGAGATCAGGAAAGCTAGCCTTCAAGTCAGCTGTCCATTCGGCTTGGAGTTTCGGATTGTTGCCGTTTTCGATTGTGACGCGAAGTGAATAGTCAACGGCAGCAATCTCGGCAGCCAGCTTGGCTTTGATGGCTGCGTATGCCCGCCGCATCGTTCGTTCTTTTTGAATAGCGACGATCTTGCCATCTTGAAAGGTCAGAACGGGTTTAATGCGTAAGAGGTTGCCAACGAGTCCAGAAGCGTTTGAGAGCCGACCAGTCCGAACCAAGTGACTGAGATTATCGACAACAAAATATACGCCGGTTGTTTCACGGATTTTTTTGAGCTGAGCAATAACTTGTTCGGGTGAGTATCCTTCAGTGACTAATTTAGCAGCTAACAAGACCATGTAAGCTTCTCCACCAGCCGTAATTAGTGAATCAAACGGATAAACCTTGATGTTGGTTACGTTTGGCAGGTAACTTTCGAGATTAGTAATAAAGCTGGTGATACCAGAAGAAAGATGGATACTAATGACAGCATCATAGCCCGCCTTTGCCAGCTGATCATAAGTCGTTTGCATCTGACCAAGGGTAATCTGAGTGGTCGTTGGTAACTCAGGCGCGGTACGCATTCGTTCATAAAATTCTTTGGACGTTATTTCGACGTTTTCTAAGTAGGTTTGGTGACCAAAAATAACAGTAATTGGGACGACGTGAATATGATACTTTTCAACATCGGCCGCTGAGAGGTAGCTTGCGCTATCCGTTACAATTGCGGTTTTCATTTTTCCCCCGCTTTCATTTGGTGAAAGTATTGCCTAACATTATAACGCTTGTCAGTAGTTGAAAGCTAGCTTTGATGAATAGATTAAGGCGATTAATGTTTGAAATTCTCAACAACTAACGTCATAATGAGAATCATTAAATGGGGGAGGGCGCAGGATGACCAAACGAATTGAGATAAAACCGGCAACAGCTGCGGATCAAGCAGCGCTGGCTGAAATATATTTAGTGGACCGTCAGCAAGATTTTCCATGGGTCACTGATCCACAACTGCAAGATTTTAACGAAGACAGCCGTGGTGAATTCGTGCTGGTCGCGTGGATTGATGGTCAGCGGGCTGGCTTTTGTTCGTTGTACCGGCTGGCCAACTTCATTCATCTGCTTTTTGTGGCCCCAGATTTCCGCCACTTGAAAGTTGGTGAACGGCTACTGACAGAAATGCGCCAGTATGCAACCGAACCACTCACGTTGAAGTGTGTGATGGCCAACGAAAATGCCCTGCGATTTTATGTGCAAGTAGGGTTTCGAATTGTCAAAGCAGATGCGGACGCGCTCCCACCAAATTATACGTTGCGTGATACGCATACTGAGCAGTACGTGGCATTAGTGGATGTTATGGCCAATGAGCGCAAACTTAATTAATCTAATTTATTTTTAATTTTAAGGTTGACATTGTGATAATCTGGCGCTAGAATCTAATCATTAATTAAATTTAGATTAAAAACCGTGATAAGGAACGGTGCTAAGCTGGTTAGTTAGCGAGCTGCGGATTGGTGTAAGGCAGTCAATACCACTTAACATAGATCACCTTGGAGTTGCGCCTCGAAATTCGTGGAGATGGTGCTGGATGGTACCCATTAATGTACCGGCGTATCGCAATTGCTGTACGTACTAAGGTGACTATTGTGAAGTAGTCGCGAATAAAGGTGGTAACCCGTTCTGGACGTCCTTTAATTAACTCATAGGAGTTAGTTAAAGGACGTTTTTTTATGATTTAAAGGTGGTGAGGAGTATGGAATCGGACATTCAGGTGGCTAGTTACCAACAAATGTGGGCAATGGTAACTAGTCGCACGAGGACTTGCTCCTCGAGTAACACATAGGTCAACAAGGAATCAAAAACACATAGTATAACTGAGTACTCCGGGTAGATCACATACGATACCACGTGTATCGATTAACACATAGTTTTAGCAACGTGCAATTTATACGTTTAGGCACACATAGTTTTAACATGAACGATATTTATGACCCGTAGTCTTAATAATTCGTATTTAAGACGCCCGTACGATTAAGTTAGCGCACTGAATGAATACATCCAAATAATGAAGTGACAACTAGATTAATTGTAATGAGTTAACGTATTAGCAATGATTAGACGGCCTCATTACGAACACATATTAGGATAACAGTAACCACAAACACATAATGGAGGTTTTATAATGACAACTACCACCACAGAAACAGAAACTCAAGTTGCACAACAGCTATTTACGGCCTATCAGACACAGCATGCGTTAACAATGGCTTATTTTACAAGTAGTGTCGCTGACGAAGACGCTGCGTATCGAGTTCAAGCCGCGTTAACGGCCTTAAAACAGCAGCCGGTTGGCGGATACAAGGTCTCGTTGACGAGTGCGGAAACTCAAAAGATGTTTGATGCTCATACGCCGCTGTACGGTGCCCAGGTTGCAGATCACTTTTTGGCGGCACCAACCACGGTTCGACGCGGGCAACTAATGGACCCACTCGTCGAAGTTGAGTTGGTCTTTAAGGCTAAAGAAGCCCTGTCAACCACCGATTCATTGACCGATTTATGGCAAAAAACGACTGTCGCGCCGGGACTTGAATTGCCAGATTCACGTTTTGCTGACTGGTTTCCCGATTTGCCTAAAAATTTGGTGGTCGCGGATGCCGCAGTCGGTGGGCTAGTGGTATATGGAACTGAACGGGAGACTGCCGAGTTGTTCGCTTCAGCTGATGCAGTAGCAACGCCAAAGTGTACGCTAGTCCATGATGGGGAGACGGTTAAAACTGGTCAAGCGAGTGAAGTGTTGGGTAACCCGCTTGAGTCATTGAAGTGGTTAGTCGGCAAGCTTGCAGAGCAAGGTAAGACATTAACGGCTGGTCAACGAGTTTCGTCGGGGACGTTTGTCCTACCACCACATTTGACCGCGGGGCACTGGCAAGCCGACTTCGATGCCGGGCTGGGACAGGTCGCACTGGATGTAACGGAAGCCTAAGTAAAATAATTACGAAAAAGGCCTTCATAAATGTCATGACATTTATGAAGGCCTTTTTGAAGTGTTGCTAAATGAATGTTTTTCAGATGATTAGTAATTTTCAAAGATTGGACAGACTGCTAATTATCCAATTTGTAGACCAGAATGTTTCACGTGAAACATTACTTATTTAAACGATGGTAGTTTTGATCAAAGTACTTGCCGCTGCGAATATCATTCGGCATTTCTTTGTAAGGTGCTTCACTGATTACATCTTCATTGTTTTGGCCGGCGTCGTCCATGTAAGTAATATTGGCAAATTCGGGTACAACTAGTTTTGGATAAGTGGCATACTTTTCACGAGACTGTTCCATTAAATCGATGTGTTCGTTTTGGTAAGTGACCGTAATTTCAGGGTGTTCTTCAACCCACTTTGGGAAGAAAATCGTACCGTGTAGTTTCTTCTCATTGGGCATGAAGTCTAGTGCAACGTCAGTCCCAGTTGGTTCAGTCCAAGAAATTTTGTAAATGCCTTCGGTCAACATGACGATGTCAGCTTTTTGATCAGTGACCCAACGACCGGCAACCATCCCACCGTGGATTCGGTAATCAACGGTGTGGTCGTTCTTGGCGTACCACTCGTATTCCCAGCCGTTATCATAAGTGTAGATAAAGTGTGTGCCGAGAAAGTCATCAAGTATTTTAAAAGTTTTTGTCATTAGAATTACCTTCCTTATGTCTAATATGTCATTTTAATCATGTAATTTATTACATGTTTTAAACAACAAGGTTAGTGTATACTGTTATCAAGGAATCGTCAAGGAGGAATTTCCAATGGCGCAAAAAAACAAGTTACAATTTATTATTCTAGGGTTATTAAACCAGCAACCATTAACGGGCTATGATCTAACTAAAGCCTTTGATGACGAGATCGGTGAATTCTGGCAAGCTCAACATAGTCAAATTTATCCGCAATTGAAGCGACTAGAAGAACAAGGTTACGTCACGCATGAAATTACGGTCAGTGGCGAAAAACTTGAAAAGAAACTCTACCATATCACCGCAACTGGTCGGCAGCTGTTACATGAGTGGATCAGTGTCGGTACACCAGACTTAACCGCTACGAAAGATGAATTTATTTTAAAACTATACTTTATTCAAACGGATCGTGATCCACGCCTACTAGCGATGTTACAGGAACAGCTCACCCTGCACACAGCTAAGTTAGCACACTTACAACAGCGATTGGCGACCGTTTTCCCGCAAGCTAAAGCTGCTAAGCAACATTATGGTCACTATTTGATCTTACAACATGCGATCGGACGAGAAGACTACTATGTGAATTGGTTGAAGCAGACGTTGAAAGCCTTACCGGAGTAATGGGGAGAGTGCTGCCGCTCTAACTGGTGGCTGGAATCATAGCGTTAAAAGCTACCCTTAATTATTTAGAGCGGCGTTTGAAGGAAATCAGCTTATGATTATATGCGTGTGAGAAATGGTGCCGTTTGAATTCTGAAACTGGTATAATGGCAGTGGTCAATATCAATTCACTTCAATGAGGAGATTAACTATGGAAAATCAAAAAATGCAAGAGCCACTTGTCTATCGGCGAATTTTACTGACCGTTGATGAGGACGATAATACCTCTTCAGAACGTGCGTTTCGATACGCAACGACTTTGGCCCACGACTATGATGTTCCGTTGGGAATTTGTTCGGTGCTGGAAAGCGAAGATATCAATATCTTTGATTCATTAACACCGTCGAAGATCCAAGCTAAACGGAAACACGTTGAAGATGTTGTTGCCGAGTATGTTCAGCTTGCTGAACAACGAGGCGTTAATCAAGTAGAGCCGCTTGTCTATGAAGGCGGTGATGTGGATGACGTCATTTTAGAGCAAGTTATTCCAGAATTTAAACCAGATCTATTAGTGACCGGTGCCGATACTGAATTTCCACATTCTAAGATTGCTGGGGCAATTGGTCCGCGTTTAGCCCGAAAAGCACCTATTTCAGTTATCGTTGTTCGGTAATCAAGACTCGGGACAGGGATTAAGATCCAAGCTGATGAAATTTTAACAACCGCAAGCTCATCATGGCTAATGAGGAGCTTGCGGTTGTTTTTGACTGCTATTGTTCATTAATGAACTTAACAATTGAATTTTTTTATTGGCTATAAATACTGCTAAACATGAGTTTATAAGTGTACTGTTTGGATGATATTAAATAATTTTTCAAATTCTTGTTGCATTATGAGCAAGGATGGCTATAATAAAGTTTGTAAAATAATTCACAAAGGAATTGAACGGAGGAAGCACTTCATGATTAAGACAGAAAAAAATCAAACAAGCAAAGTTACTGACGAAGTTGATCAATTAGTTCAACGTTCTAAGAAAGCATTAGCTATTTTGAAGTCATATACCCAAGCACAAATCGATGATTTATGTGAAAAGGTTGCGGTTGCCGCACTGGACAATCATATGAAGTTAGCCAAGTTGGCGGTTGAGGAAACCGGTCGGGGTGTTGTTGAAGATAAGGCGATTAAGAACATCTACGCCAGCGAATATATCTGGAACAGC
This sequence comes from Lactiplantibacillus sp. ME-2, assembly GCF_022549155.1. Classification (NCBI taxonomy): domain Bacteria; kingdom Bacillati; phylum Bacillota; class Bacilli; order Lactobacillales; family Lactobacillaceae; genus Lactiplantibacillus; species Lactiplantibacillus sp. ME-2. The sequence continues at coordinate 48,776 of NZ_JAKZEQ010000018.1, read as the reverse complement.
ATGCGCCATGATAAGACAGTCGGCGTCATTAAAGAAGACGATGAAGAGCAACTAATGGAAATTGCTGAACCAGTTGGTATCGTAGCCGGGGTTACACCCGTAACGAATCCAACTTCAACAACGGTTTTCAAGACGTTGATCTCATTAAAGGGGCGTAACACGATCGTCTTTGGTTTCCATCCTCAAGCTCAGAAATGTAGTTCTGCGGCTGCTGATGTGATGCGGGAAGCGATTAAAGCTGCTGGTGGTCCAGCTGATGCTGTTTTATACATCGAACACCCAAGCATTGAAGCAACCGACGCCTTGATGCACCATACGGATGTTGCGACGATCTTGGCTACCGGTGGTCCAAGTATGGTGACAGCCGCTTACTCATCAGGTAAACCAGCACTGGGTGTTGGTCCTGGTAACGGCCCAACTTATGTTGAAAAAACAGCTGACATTAAGCAGGCGGTTAACGACATTGTTTTATCGAAGACGTTTGATAATGGGATGATTTGTGCTTCTGAAAATAGTGCCATTATCGACAAGGAAATTTATGCTGAAGTTAAAGCTGAATTTATTCGTTTGGGTTGCTACTACGTTAAACCTAAAGATGTGCAAGCCTTGAGTGATGCTGTCATTGATCCTAACCGGCACACAGTTCGTGGTCCAGTTGCTGGTAAAACAGCTTATCAAATCGCACAAATGGCTGGCTTGAAAGATGTCGCTAAGGACTGCCGGGTCTTGATTGCGGAGATTAATGGTGTCGGTATCAAGTACCCATTATCCGGCGAAAAATTATCACCAGTTCTGACCGTTTACAAAGCGGATTCGCATGAAGCGGCGTTCAAACGGGCTAATGAATTACTTCACTATGGTGGCTTAGGCCATACTGCTGGGATTCATACGACCGATGATGCATTGGTCAAAGAATTTGGCTTACAAATGCCAGCTTGCCGGATCTTAGTTAACACGCCATCTTCAGTTGGTGGGTTAGGTAACATCTACAATAACATGGCGCCTTCATTAACTCTGGGCACGGGATCATATGGTGGCAACTCGATTTCTCATAACGTTACAGATATGGATCTGATTAATATCAAAACTGTGGCAAAACGGCGTAATAACATGCAATGGGTCAAAATGCCTCCCAAAGTCTACTTCGAACGCAATTCCGTTCGCTACTTGGAACACATGGCCGGGATTAAGAAGGTTTTCCTAGTTTGTGATCCTGGGATGGTTGAATTTGGCTATGCTGATCGAGTAACGGCGGTCTTGAACAAGCGGACTGATCCGGTTGATATCGACATCTTCTCAGAAGTTGAACCGAACCCGTCGACTGACACAGTCTACAAAGGGGTTGCCCGGATGAAGGCCTTTAAGCCAGATACAATCATTGCACTCGGTGGTGGTTCTGCAATGGACGCCGCTAAGGGGATGTGGCTCTTCTATGAACACCCAGAAGCTTCCTTCTTAGGTGCTAAACAGAAGTTCCTGGATATCCGGAAGCGGACGTACAAAGTACCAGTATCTGAAAAAGTAACTTATATTGGGATTCCAACGACTTCTGGGACTGGTTCTGAAGTAACGCCATACGCGGTTATTACGGACTCCAAGACGCACGTCAAATACCCGATTACGGACTACGCAATGCAACCAGATATTGCGATCGTTGACCCACAATTTGTTGAAACGGTGCCAAAGCGGACGACGGCTTGGACTGGTCTCGACGTAATTACCCACGCAACCGAAGCATATGTTTCAACGATGGCTTCTGACTTCACACGCGGCTGGTCAATTCAAGCTTTGCAATTAGCCTTCAAGTACTTGAAAGCTTCTTATGATGGTGACAAGATGGCTCGTGAGAAGATGCACAATGCCTCAACGCTAGCTGGGATGGCCTTTGCCAATGCCTTCTTGGGTATCAACCACTCGATCGCCCATAAATTAGGCGGGGAATTCAACTTACCACACGGATTGGCAATTGCGATCACGTATCCGCAAGTCGTTCGTTACAATGCTGAAATCCCAACGAAGTTAGCAATGTGGCCGAAGTACAACCATAATACTGCCTTAGCCGACTATGCCAACATTGCCCGGGCCTTAGGGTTACCAGGCAAGACCGACGAAGAACTCAAAGAAAGCTTAGTTAAAGCTTACATTGACTTGGCTCACTCAATGGATGTGACCTTATCCTTGAAAGCCAACCGGGTCGAAAAGAAGCACTTTGACGCCACCGTCGACGAATTAGCCGAACTGGCCTATGAAGACCAATGCACGACCGCTAACCCACGCGAACCTTTAATCAGTGAATTAAAGGCGATTATTGAACGTGAATGGGACGGCCAAGGTACTGAAAAATAGCCCTTTGTGAATTAAGGGAGCCCGCGCTCATGATGAGCGCGGGCTTTTTTGTTCTTTTATGACTACTTGATTGGGCGATTAAGCGTAAGTTTACACAAAACTAAAAATGTATATTTATGTTAAATATTGTGTATTTTTTTGGTAAATCCTGTTGATGGTATCCTAACCGTTTGTTACGGTAATGGAATTAAGGAGGACGCTATATTGTCATTAGATATTGCAACATTATTAGCTTCTATGAACCAGGTGTCTGAGGCCGGTGATCGGACAGGCGCTCTCATGACCTTGGCGCTTCCTACTGGGAGTGGCAAGACATTTGCGGTACGGCAACATATTAGCAGGCGAATTGTTTATACTGATGAGCGCTTTTGCTTTGTGGCTAATCAGAATAAAAGCTTACATGCGGATCGTTTTTATGAATCGATTAAACGTGAATGGATAACGCGTGAACTGAAAGTTAGTCAGTCAGATTTTATGATGTTCTATACGCGTAAGGTTGCAGTATTACGGTCATTACCGACCATGGTCAATATAATAACGACACAAAAATTACCTAAAACGTTAGAACACTACCGGGACATCCAAGAGGCTTTGGAGACATTAGCGCAGCGGTATGATGAATTTAAGCATATGGGTGAAGATGTTAAGTCACAGTATTTGCCGAATAACCATGGATTGAAGCAAGCGTATATTAATTATCAACGCACGATTCGACAACAGCTTATCAAGGAAGTCGGTATTGCAGAACCTATCAGTGAAAGTGACAAAGAGACTATTAAACGGCATGTCCGTGACAAAGAGACGCCCTTGACAGCCTACATTAATCGTTATCTTCCAACCATTGATTTAGCTAACCGCCAATTGATAATTGTGGTTGCTGATAAGTTTATTCGTTCATATATATCCTTTTGGGGCGGCTACTCAATTACAGTTAGTAGCCCTACCGTATTGAATCAAGCAACTGTTATTTTTGACGAAATTGACGGGTTAAAACCGATTTTGCTCAATAAAATAATTGATGATGCCCTGAAGATTCCAATTGATTTTCAGCCGTTTTTTTGCCAGGTTTACGCCGGGGTTAATGATCAACAGAAGCGCCGTCCAGCGGATATCATGACTGTTTTACGTAAGGATCATCGGTTACGTAATCTAAAGAGTAGAACCAATGAATTAGCAACAGCTTACAAATTGTTAAAAGACTATAAAACAAAGGGGAGTCCAGCAGCAACTAATTTTATCTTTAATTTAAGTCACCTTCAGATAACGAGTAGTAGTGCGTGGTGGAGTCGTGATGATCCAGACGGGAAATATGTCGCATTACAATCGACTGAGCCGGCCAAAGGCAATTTAAATTTCTATGGAATGGTCCGTGATGTTAATAAATTCATTAAGTATTTTGTGATACAAATTGCGCAGTGGGCAACAAGCTATCAAGCACGGATCAATGAACGGCGTAGTGAAGTCGAAGACTATTATCAATTTGCTGATTCTGTCCGGACTATTTGTGATACTTTGAGGCTTTCTAACGAGACACAAAAAATTGTTTTACTGGAAATCGAAGCTCTGAAAAACATCCGGGGAAATGTTGGCGACAACTTGCAGAACGGCCATTATGGGCGATTATTACAAGACCATGGCATGCAACTCTTTTCGTTGACTGATAGTGATGCGCATCTTAATCGAACGGAGATCGGAGCGGCCTTCATATACACGACGCCAGAACAATTTTTGCTGAAATTAGCTCGCAGTAATCGTGTTCTGGGACTATCTGCAACTGCCGACCTAGAAACAGTCATTAGCAATTTTGATTTCAAATATATTCAGCAACAACTGGGTGCCGCGTTTATAAAAGGAACGGAGTTAGTTCCTGCAGCCACCAAGGAAGATATGGATGTTAGTTCCCGGTGCCGGGAGCAAGGTGTTCAAGTCAACGTGATAAATGTTATTCCTGATCCTGATCAATTAGATGATATCCGGGTTATGCAAAAATTGATTTTGAAATATCACCCAAATTTTGAAATCAATGATGATAATCACGCTCAATTAGCATTACTCGAACAACTTGTACAGCAGTTAATGCAGCAGCTGAAGCAAAAAGTTAGCGACAATGCGCTTTATTGCCAAAAGCGGTATCTATCATTATTTGGAAGCTTTATCTGTTTTCTAAGTCATCGAAATCGACGGGTCGTATTAGGGCTACAAAGTGTTCTACCAAAGTTAGATACAGAAGTAGATACAATTAAAATGTCAGTTCAGGTAATCGAGCAAGTATTTGAACTACTTGCAGGCCTTCTCTGTCCGGACGAAAAGCATTTACCGCAACTTCATATGATTGCCAAAAAGCTGCAAAGTGAACCGATTGAACAACAAGTGGCCGCAGCTTTAAAAGTACGTTCTGAAGAACAAACGCGTGTGTATTTGCTAAGCGCATACAAAACCCTGGGGGTAGGGGTTAATCTGGTCCGAGCGAATACTGAACCAGATCAGGCGCAGATTATTAATATTGCCCCTGAGGACGCTGATATTCAGGATCCACGATATAAGCAAATTGATATTGATGGGATCTATCTTGGAGCGATAACGCACTTGCTCACCCTGATTCCTGAGTGCGCCACTAAAGCGAATACGAAGCAGTGGATTCGTGGTTATTATGAGTATATGGAACTAGCTGATGCGGATGAAATCTCATTAAATGATATCAAAACATATGCGCGTGAACGGAGTCGGGGGCGACCAATCAAACAGTTTCGAAACACGGTAAGTTATGTCGGCGCACAAACACAGTGTATCCTACAAGCGATCGGCCGACTTGATCGCACGTTTAATAAAGTTGCTGAAGTGACTGTTATTATAGGGGATGGCGTTTTAGATTATTATAACGTGACATCGATGGCGCCTTACCAATTAGGACCAATTGCGCAAGCGCTGCAAGACTATCAGCGGCAAAGTCACTGGCGAGTGGTGACAAGTGAAGTTGTAAAAAAAGAACGTTGGCGTAATCATACTAACCAGAGTCAGGAATTCTTTAATCAAGTTAAGCACGACTTACAGGTGAAAGCTGTGGTTGCACGGCGATACCAGAAGGCGCGTGAATTTTACTTGCAACATCCGACGCTAATGAATAATCAGCGGACAGACCAACCTGAATTTGCTTATCTTGATATGCAAGCGAATGCTTATCATGTGCAACGAAATGGTGAGATGTTTGATTTCCCCGAAAACAATAATGGCCGAGAAAGTATCTCTGCAGCTGCGGCAGGGCTGCCAATCCTATTAGCTTATCCGGGGATGTTGGCGCATTTTAAACAGAATCAATGGGCAATTGAATGGGAATCAAAGAATTATATCTTGAATCCGGTACAATTTGACAACTATTGCGGCATTTTGGGTGAGGTTAGCGCGCAGTTTGTAATTAAGGATCAGTGGCAATATCGAACTAGTCTACTGGGGAATCAGCTGAATGAACTGTTTGACTTTCAACTCGATAAACGGGTGCTAGTTGATGTTAAAAACTGGCGCTATCCTCATAATAGTGAGAACGATGATGAACAAGATTGGGTGTTGAAAAAACTGGCACGAGTATGCAAGATGACTGGTAGAGATGATTGGAAAGTGTTGATTGTCAATCTGATAGAACCCGATAGTGACCTCACCTTTACTAGTCATTTATTAAAAGGACAACGAGTGATGGAGCTTCCTGCTTTACTCAATCGTCAAGGCCAATTTGTGTTAACCGAAACTGAAAAGCAGAAGGTGGCGACATTTATTCATGAATACTGAAGAGAAACTAGCCAAAACCAACTACATTGATTTTGAGTTTAATGATCCGGGTATTAATCAACAATTTAGATTTGCGATAATTACAACACAAATTCCAAAAAAGTTAGGTAGTTGGTTTAAGAAAGCACAAGCACTCGCAATTAAGAAGCTTACAGTAATGATCAATGGCAACGTCAGACAAACGCGGTATCTGATGATGATTAGTCGCACGGCTAAAATCATGGCTACGGACCCTGATATTCAGCAAAAGTTTGTTAATTTTGAACAGTTAGGGCAGTATGGTATCACCGATGACGATTTATTACTTATGTTAATGAAATGTCATTTTCAAGGTAAGCTGGACGAAAACCGAGACTGGTGTAACTTTAACGCAACGGATAGACTCTTCTTAATCATGCCTAATCACACAAAAGAAAAGCCACAGCAACGGGTGGCCTTAGAGGTTATGATTGATCAACATGTCCTAAAATTAATAAGTCGAACATTTACGGAGATTGAGGATGATACGGTCAATGTTGGCTATGCAGTGAGCGAAGGTTGTATGAAATGGCAATACCGGAACCGACAGCAAATTTTTAGACTTAAAAGTGTCGATAACCAAAAAAATCTCATTAACTTTTTCTCAATTCAGGAAAGTGATTATGAACAAGACAAGGTCAGTACGTTGCATAAATTGTTAAGTCTGACGCAATTGCAGTATTGGATGTGTTTCAAATCGGGGCCGATTGCACACAGTTGCCTAACTGAAATGGCTGTCGATAAAAAGAACGTTACGCCTCTGAAGCGGGCACGAATTATTGACCAACTTATCCATAAAACAGTGACGCTAATGATTGATCCTGAATCAGCAGCACAACGGGAGTTCGCAGAATCATTTGGCAGACTATGGCAGCGCACGCCAGAATTAGCAACCTGTCAGATTAAAATTATAACTGACAGTGCGATGACTACCGGGCTCAATATCCAAATTCTAGATGATAGTCAGGATTCGCGGTACCAAAAGAATACGCCACATCAGGTGATCCAACATTTAATCTATAAAAACTTTGTTAACGAGAAGGTGGCAGGTAACGCCTTATATTTAGGAAACAAAGTACATTTGTTAGAAGACGCAAAAATACGGACGTTACTCAGTCAGCTATTGATTAAACAGGATATTTTGAGTGGAAAAATCACGTTTCCAAATCGTGATGAGATGGCTGCTGCCGCCAAATTCCGATATTATATGATGGCTGACAAGGCATATTATCGTTTGGAAATCGACGATGCCGGAAATTTAACATCTCAGAAGGCTACTAAGGGACAGCGGGGACTGTCGGCAGAGTTTGAAAGAGTGATTCACGAATTCGATGAGGAAAATGGACGGGAAACGCTTAAATTCACCAAAATATTAGCATATGAGGATAAATTATATAAGCTTGGAGAAACAGCACTACGAATTATTCCGAATGCAGAACAAATTAATGCAATGATGAGAAAAGCTAGGTCACATCACTCAATTCACCGCTGGGCACTATTAAAAGTAGCTAATGAATTAGATGATTGTAATCGAGAGTTGAAGCAAGCATTAATCACGAAGATTGAACGGATCAATACCGAGACAATAACTATTGGGAGCTTTCAAAAGATACTAAAAACGGCACCGACACTTAGTTGGCGTCCAAAGTTAATGGCTACCTTTAATCAACGCTTTTTCGATAATGCGCATGTGTGGTTACACTTGCCTGTCAAGCAACAGATTTATGATGATTGGTGGAATGGTATTTACGGAATTGGGTTGTTGATGTTAGGATCGGACTACTATTACTATGTCGGCCGGAATCAAATCATCAAGCAAGATTTAACTCGCGCCACTAGTTTGAAACAAGTTGTTGCCCTTGATAGTATGCAACCAAAGGCAGATATTCAAAGAATTATGCCGTTACTATCAACATTGATGGATAGTGGATATGTTCGTGACGGCCAGTATACGGTTGTCCCTTTTCCCTTTAAATATATAAGAGAAATTATGGAGTTAGAAACGCACGGGACTCAGGTGACGAAACGTTGAGATTGTGACACTTTTTAGCCTGGTAAACGCTGCCAGTCTGATGAATGTGACGATACGAGCTTATTAAATGTTGGATAATGTGGGACAGGGCAACTTAATTGAAAATAGGGTATATTTGATTTGTGAATCTAGTTTGGAACGAAGTAGAATTAAGTCGTTGTTGAATGGTTGTTTCAAAGACGGATTAGGCTTTTAGCAGTCAGATATGACCGTATTATAAAGCAACTTTTTTGAAAGATAGGTAGGGCCTGGATGGCTGAAGGCCGGTTAAAAGAGACCGCCCATTTTCTTGGTATGCAAAGGAGAAAAATAATGACGACAGAATTAACGGATTTACAGAAGTCTATTCAACAAGCGACCGCAGCATTGAATGGTGATCATTCACAAGTTATCGTCCACGAGGCTGAAGTTGATGAAAGGGTTAACGATTATCAGGATAATGCTCAGAAAACGACACACGGCAAATAAATTTGTTTTGGAGCGTATTAAGGTATTTATATGGGTACGCCTTAAATATTGAACAGTTCATGTATCTGCTGTGATTTTCGGTCGATTCCGAACGCGCTAGTTTTTGCAAGCTGGGCTTAACTTTGGTATATGGGATACGCTATACGGTTTGTAATAGATGTGTCTATGCTGGTAACAAGGGGAAATTACGTTAAAAATATTATGCGTCCAAGAAGCAACTGGTATGGCTGCTTCTTGGACGCAGTTTTAATCTGGACGCTTTTGATGCTGGACGTGAGTGGCTTAGAATCTTTGAATCGTTATGGATATACTTATATGGCTATTAACATTTTTGAGATTCGGTTAGGAAAATTCGGCGTTCTAGGCTACAATAATGCAAGAGTTAATTTTACGGAGGAGAAGCCCATGAAAAATAAGGCAGTCACAATCAAAGATGTTGCGCGCCTTGCAGAACGCTCAATTGCGACCGTGTCACAAATTTTAAACGGGCATGGTGATAAGTTTAGTGCGGCGACCGTTGCTAAGGTGGAAGCGGCCCGGGATGAATTAAATTATGAGCCCGATTACTTTGCTCAGCGGATGATTAAGAAGACCAGCAAAACAATTGGGGTCCTTGTGCCTGATATCCGGAATCCCTTTTTTGGTGAGCTACTTCGAGGCATTGAAAATGTCTTGTATCAGCAAAATTTCATCACGATGTTGTGTAATGCTGATCTGGATGAAGACAAAGAACGCGTCTATTTGGATGAACTCAGCCGCCGGGGTGTGGATGGCTTTATTATCGCAAGTTCGGCCGTTTCCAATAATGCGATTAATGATATTCTACGGCAAAAGGGTCACCCATTTATCGTCTTAGACCAAAAGCGCGCCGAAGGGTTCAGTGATTCTGTGTTGACTGATGACTATGATGGGGGGCGGCAAGCTGCTCAACACTTAAAAGATTTGGGACACCGGCAAGTCGCCGTTCTTATTCCAGCAAAACCGTCAGCCAATGTCCAAAAGCGGCTTAGTGGTTTTTATAGTGTGTATCCGCGGACAGCGGTACATGTCATCGCGACGCCGCTTTCTAAAGTGGGTGGTCGACAAGTTGTTCCGGAAATTTTGGCGACTGGAGTTACGGGGATCTTTGCAGTCAATGACGAAATCGCATTCGGTGTATACTTGGGCATGGCTGAACATGATAAGCGGATACCGGATGATTACAGTGTCATTGGCTATGACGATGTCGAAATGTGCCAATATGTCGCGCCCCAGCTTACAACCATCGCACAACCTATTTTTGAGTTGGGTCAAACGACGGCCAACCAGTTACTCGACCGTATTGCTAATCCGCAGCAACCATGGGAAGAACACCACTTACCAGTTAAATTAATTGAAAGAAATTCGACGGCACATTTGAATTAATTATTCAGATGTGTTATATTTTTTACGAGTTATTAAAACGTTTTCATAAAACGTTTTAATAAAAACTAAATTCAGATTAATTTAACTATTTGGAGGGACCATTATGAATACGGTAACCGTTATTGGGAGTATCAACTTAGACCGGACGATTCGGGTTGAAAACATGCCAAAGCCTGGCGAAACGATTCACACTAAGGAAATCTTTTCAGCCGGTGGTGGTAAGGGCGCGAACCAGGCCGTCGCAGCGCAACGTTCTGGTGCTAATACCCACTTTATTGGTGCGGTTGGTGACGATGCTGCTGGTAAAACCATGCTTGATTTATTGACGCAGGAAAAGATCAACTTGGCAGGGATCACAAAGATGACTAATCAATCGACAGGTCAAGCTTACGTCACGGTTAATGATGCCGGTGAAAACCAAATTATGATTCATGGTGGTGCCAACATGGCTTTTACGCCAGCAGACGTTGAAGCCCACCATGATATCATTGAAACTAGTGATTTTGTGGTTGCACAATTTGAAAGCGCTGTCGATAGTACGGTCGAAGCCTTTAAAATTGCACAGGCCGCTGGCGTAAGAACAATCTTGAATCCCGCTCCAGCCATGGAAAAAGTCCCCGCTGAACTTTTAGCAGTTACTGACATGATTGTACCAAATGAGACGGAAACGGAAACTTTGACTGGGATTGCAATCACCGATGAAGCCAGCATGTTAAAGGCGTCCGCTGCATTACACGCCCTCGGTATTTCAGCTGTTATCATTACGATTGGTAGTAAGGGTGCGTTTTATGATATCGATGGGCGACATGGTATCGTACCAGCCTTTAAAGTCGAAGCCGTGGATACGACTTCAGCCGGAGATACGTTTATTGGCGCGATGAGTAGTGTGTTAAATAAAGATTTTAGTAATCTTGAAGATGCGATTCGCTATGGTAACCGGGCGTCATCGATTGCCGTACAACGTTTCGGTGCGCAACCATCAATTCCTTATAAAAATGAAATTACAGCCGCGGAGGGTAAATAATTATGAAAAAAACAAAAGTTATTAATTCAGATTTGTCACGAGTTATTGCAACGATGGGCCATTTCGATAAGTTGAGTATTGGTGATGCTGGCATGCCAGTACCAAGTTCAACCGAAAAAATCGATTTAGCCGTTGATAATGGTATTCCTAGTTTTATGCAAGTCTTGAATAACGTCTTGGAAGAGCTTGAAGTACAACGAATCTATTTGGCAGAAGAAATTAAAGTTCAAAATCCTAAGATGTTGACGGCCATCAAGAAGCGCTTACCAGACACCCCAATTACCTTCATTCCACATGAAGAAATGAAGAAGGACTTGGCTGACTGCAAGGCCTTTGTTCGGACTGGTGAAATGACACCTTATTCAAATATTCTATTGGAAAGTGGCGTTACTTTTTAAAGTAGTTGGTGATTAATGGAGGGATTGGAATGAATACTACCGCTTTACTAATTGGCTTAGGGCCGTTACTTGGTTGGGGACTTTACCCCACGATTGCGTCGAAAATTGGTGGTCGGCCTGTTAATCAGATCTTGGGTTCAACTATTGGAACGTTAATCTTTGCGCTGATTTATGCATGGGTGCAAGGGATTGCTTTTCCAAGCGGCATGAATCTCTGGTTTTCAATTCTATCAGGGATCGGTTGGGCAAGTGCCCAAATCGTGACATTTAAAGTGTTTACGATGGTTGGTTCTTCACGAGCAATGCCAATTACGACGGCCTTCCAGCTGTTGGGCGCATCACTGTGGGGCGTCTTCGCCTTAGGTGACTGGCCTGGGGCAATGGACAAGGTCTTGGGTGGCCTAGCCTTAGTTGGAATTATCATTGGTGCCTGGCTAACAGTGTGGTCTGAACATAAGGATGCAGGTAACGCCCGGACCTTACGCCAAGCTGTTATCTGGTTAGCAGTTGGTGAAATCGGGTACTGGGCTTATTCGGCTGCGCCCCAAGCAACCAATATTGGTGGGGAGGAAGCCTTCGTTCCCCAAGCAATTGGGATGGTTATTGTTTCGATCGTATATGCCCTGTTCTTAGCATCACGAGGTGAAAAGTTAGCCCTCGTTGAAGGGGTGTCATACACGCACATCATCTCAGGTTTCTTCTTCGCGTTTGCGGCGTTGACTTACTTAATCTCTGCGCAACCAAATATGAACGGATTAGCAACCGGCTTTATTCTTTCACAAACCTCCGTTGTATTGGCAACGTTAACCGGTATTTGGTTCTTAGGCCAAAAGAAGACTACCAAAGAAATGTGGGTCACGATTGGTGGACTGATACTAATTATTGCGGCAGCAGCTGTTACGGTGACGATTTAAAACAAATTAATATGGCTATAAGACTATTTAATAGAGTCGCTTTGAAGGAGTTATACGCTTCTTTAAAGCGACTCTATTTTTACGGTTATTGATTACAATGGTCGATTACAAAATTTGCTTTATGATATGGCGATAATGAAAATAATTCGGCATAATATTTATAGTTTATATCAGACATCTAAATGTTTGATGAATCATTAGTCCATTAATTTAAAAAGCCAATGAAAAAAGAGTGCATTAATAATGTATGCGCTTTCGTATATATTTATCTGTGAAGAAAAGAAATGATTAAGGAGCGATTTTGATGAATAATTCATGGATTAATATTTCGGGTAAGGTATACGTTGTTACTGGGGGCTCATCCGGTATTGGTAAAGCAATTGTAACTGAATTATTGAATAACGGGGCGATTGTTTATAATGCTGACCTCAATCAAGGTGATCAGCAAAATGATAATTTACACTTTGTTGAAACCAATGTCACAGATGCGGAAGCGGTTAATCGGCTGGTCTTAAAGGTTGTTGATGAACAAGGAAAAATTGACGGGCTTGTAAATAATGCTGGTATCAATTTGCCACGTTTATTGGCTGACGCCAAGGATCCTCACGGTAAGTATGAATTTGCAGAATCGGATTTTGTGAAAATGTTTGCCGTGAACGTGAAAAGCGTCTTCCTTGTATCGCAGGCAGTTACCCATCAATTCGAGAAGCAACAGTACGGTGTTATTGTTAATATGTCCTCAGAAGCTGGACTTGAAGGTTCACAAGGACAGAGTGTTTATTCAGCAACTAAGGGAGCGATTAATGGGTTCACTCGTTCGTGGGCTAAAGAATTAGGTGAACATAATATTCGGGTCGTTGGTGTCGCGCCAGGTATTATGGAAGCTACTGGGCTAAGAACACGCTCTTATGAAGAGGCGTTAGCTTATACCCGGCATAAAACTGTTGATGACATTCGGGCAGGCTATAAGAGTACGTCAACCACACCTCTTGGTCGGAGTGGAAAACTATCAGAAGTTGCGGATGCAGTTAACTATTTACTATCAGAACGTGCCAGTTACATTACCGGGGTTACGATTAACGTTGCGGGAGGCAAGAGTCGTGGTTAACCTTTAAATTTTAGTTGGGGGCATGGTGAGGCAATGGATAGGCAAAGTTTTGAAATATTAAACTTTTTTATTAATAATGATGCATTGACACTAAGAGAATTACAATCCCATTTTTCTGTTTCGAGAGTCACAATTACCAAGAATATTCGTGCAATCAATGATTATTTGGTGGGTATTGCAAAAATCAACGTTAATCAAGCCAAGTTTTACCTAGTTATCAATAATTATTCTGCCATGGCTAAGCTACAAACTAATTTTTTGAAAAAGGATTTAGATTTCAATGATCCCTCAAAGCGACAAGTAACGATTTTAAAAGAATTGTTACAGCAAATCACGGATTACGTTATTCTGGATGATTTGGCAGAATCATTGGCTGTGAGTCGTGGCACTATCAATAAGGATTTAAAAGCGCTCAAACAACAGCTTGATTATTACCAAGTCAGAATTGAGACAAAAACTAATCGTGGGATTCATTTAGCGGTTGAACATGATTATATGTATGCAGTAATTACACGAACTTTAGTCGGGAAATACTACGAACTGGAAGCAACCTGGGATAAAGCGACAGATGTCAAATTGCTTAATCTTGTTAAAAAACTTGATCATAATAATGATACTGTGACCATGTTTAAAAGAAATATTGCAGTTATTAATTGGTTACGTAAATATAACATTCAAATCAATGATCGTATTAATAACTATCATCCACTTCTTAGTGATGTAACGATGGCGTCCTTGCGGAATCTAGTTACTGAGATAATTGGTAGCTCGTTAAGCACTAGCGAATGGGAGTTTATTTCATACCCATTAAACATTAGAAAGCTACCGAAGGATGATAATCAGTTAGTTCAAGTGGGATTGGTCGAAGTTGAGGATTTAATGCAGTCGGTTTTTCCAATCCTTAAGCAAAAATTAGATGTGAATTTGGACTTTAAACGGCTGTTGATGGAGTTGCGATATCATTTATTATTTCTCATTAATCGGGCTATTTTTGATGTCAAGTCAGAAGGATTTATCTCGGTAGACATGTTAAGTAAGTATCCAGTTTCAACGGAGTTAGCGCAATTAACATTATCAACCATTGCCACTAAATTGAATATTCGGATTCGTTCCCAGGAGGTTGGTTATTTAACAGTCTATTTTCAGATGGAGCTCGAAGAATACATGGCAGCACCAATTATTCATCGGGTTGCACTAGTTGAGCCCATTAATACTAGTATGAAAAAGTTTATTTCCGAGAAATTGAAAGAAATGTTAGATGATGATTTGCAGATTGATGTTTTTAACTCAATTAGTGAATGGGAGCAGAGTCCAGAAAAATATTTACTGATTTTTTCTAACAGTTTTTTAACAGATAATGAATTAATTAACCACGCGCCTATTATTCGGTTGAATTCTATTTTTAATCAAGGAACGTTACGTGAACGTCTTCAAATTTCGTTGGTTGATGAAGCTGTTAATCAGGGGCAGTGTCGATTTGATGTCACGCAGTTTGATGAACAGGAGACCTACGTCACTGGAGTGAAAAAATTAATTAATCAAGAGATACAACATGGTCAACTGACACCAGATTTTATGCAAGCTTGGCTTAATCGAGAGCAACAATCGAGTAGTATTTTTGGTGATGGGGTTGCATTGCCACACGTTATTGATAAATCTGGACTAAATCGAATCCTTGTAACAGTAGGAGTGTTTGAAAAACCGGTAGTATTCGATAATCAAAAGGTAAACGTGGTTTTTTTGGTCGCAATTCCGTATAAACTAGATGCAACATTAAGCAAAATATTAGCACAAGTATACGATCTAATTCGCAGTATCACAGCTAACAGCAATATTTATAATAACTTGAAAAATTATGATGAAAATCAAGGATTAAATCAGTTGATGGAGGCGATTTAATGTTAATTTATTTTGGCGTGATCCTAGTCAGTGCGTTTCTATTACAAGGTTTCCTTGGACTAAGACAAATTAAGAATTTTTCTAAAACCTTTCATCAATTACGAGTGTTGGCGCCAGTAGCAATTGGCAAAAATCCTAAAAAATTACGGTCGGGGACACTAATTCTATTAGCGATAAAGGATGACGGCACGATCTTAGAGGCTCAAATGATGAAGGGGGTTACGATTTTTGCAAAGTTTAGGGAATTGCATCAACTGCGGCAGAAAAATATTGCGAAAATTGCTGCTTCATACCAGCAATTAAAACAATTCGATAAGCTAACGCGAGTTTGTCTATTGGATGCCTATAAGAACTATTTAAATTACAAAGCAAATCAGCTAACGCCACAAGATTTCGATGGTAGTGTCAAAATTTGGAGCCTACCAATGATTGAAAAGCTGAAATCTATTTATTATAAAGGCTTAGCAAGTTTGCGAAAAAAACAAGTGAACGTAAAGGAGCATTAATACTATGAAAGTAGTCACAGATTTGGCCTCGGGCTTTATGGGGCTGTTTCAGAGCGGTGGTAAAACATTAATTGGATGGATGACATCAATTATTCCTGTTGTGCTATTGCTGTTAGTCTTGATGAACGCGATTATTGCCTTTGTTGGTGACAAGAAGATGGCCAAGTTGGCCAGAGCTTCGTCAAAGAATCCTGTAACCCGTTATTTAATTTTACCGTTTGTTTCGGCATTTATGCTCGGTAATCCTATGGCGCACTCAATGGGACGGTTCTTGCCAGAATACTATAAACCTAGTTGGTATGCATCGATTGCTCAATTTTGCCACACTAGTAATGGGGTATTCCCACATATCAATCCTTCCGAGTATTTCATTTGGTTAGGGATTGCGCAAGGGGTTCAGAAGTTAGGATTGAATACAATGGATTTGGCGATTCGATATCTATTAGTCGGCCTAGTAATGAACTTTATCGGTGGTTGGATTACTGACTTTACAACAGCCTATGTTTGCAAACAACAAGGGATTACCTTGTCCAAGAAAGTTGAATTTAACGGCTAATTGAGAGAGTGAGGAACGAGATCATGGCAAAAGAATATCATAGTATCAAAGTTGTTAAAGGCTCTGGTGGCTGGGGCGGCCCGCTAATTATTACACCAACTATCACGAAGCATAAATTTGTTTATGTCACTGGAGGTAATAAACCAGCAATTGTTGATAAGATTGCTAAGTTGACAGGAATGGAAGCTGTTGATGGCTTTAAGACGTCAATTCCTGATGAAGAAACAGCATTAGCGGTTGTAGACTGTGGTGGGACATTAAGGTGTGGAATTTATCCCAAGAAGGGTATCAAAACAATTAACGTATTACCGACTGGTAAGAGCGGTCCCTTAGCGCAATTTATGAATGAAGCTAATTATGTTTCCAATGTAGATGTTGATCAGATTATGTTGGTAACATCTGAGGAGGAGCAACTTTCTGATAGTCAAAATGAAAGCGCTAACCGATTTGAGAATGTAGATGATGATACGAAATTCGATAATACAAAGACACTAACAGCACAAACAAAAAATCCTGGGATCTTAACTAAGATTGGGATTGGCGCTGGGCGAGTTGTTTCGACGTTTAATCAGGCCGCAAAAGATGCTGTTCAAACAGTTATTAATACTATTATTCCATTTATGGCATTTGTGGCATTAATTATTGGGATTATTAATGGCTCTGGAATTGGTAAGGTTTTTGCCAGTGTCATGGAGCCGTTAGCAGGCAATGTCTGGGGCTTGATGGTTTTAGGATTTATTTGCTCATTACCATTTTTATCTCCATTGCTTGGGCCAGGCGCAGTTATCGGTCAAGTTATCGGGACCTTGATTGGCGTTGAAATCGGGAAAGGTAATATTCCACCACAGTATGCCTTACCAGCATTATTCGCGATTAACACGCAAAATGGTTGTGACTTTATTCCAGTTGGCTTAGGACTAGCTGAGGCTGATTCTAAGACGGTTGAAGTTGGGGTGCCATCAGTGTTATATAGTCGGTTTATCAATGGCGTTCCGCGGGTCTTTATTGCTTGGATTGCAAGTTTTGGATTATATTCAAAATAAATTTTTAGAAGGTTTGAGGTGTATTGTATGATGACAAAAGAGAGAATTATCTTTTCAACAAAGGTCTTAGAAATAGGTGCGGAATCTGCTGATTTTAAATCGATTGGCATGGCAGTATTATTTGGTGATGAAGCTCCAGACGCATTACGGCCTTCTTGCTTTATTATCGAAGTTGTCCCAATAAGTGAGCAAATCACAGCAGGAATGAAACTTGAAGTCGACAATCAAGTCTATCAAATTACAGCAGTTGGTGGCGAAGTCCAGACTAACCTTGGAAGATTAGGTCACACGGCTATTAGTTTTACGGGTGCAAAGGAGGCTAAATTGCCTGGGACGTTATATGTTGAGCAGGGTGATTATCCTGATTTTAAAGTCGGTAGCGTGGTACGGATTATAGCTGAATAATTAATTTGGCAGATACTATTTTGCTATGTGTCAAGTTGAGTTAAGGTCATGTTTTGAAAGCGGTAGTTAGCTTGCGAGGATGGCTTTTTAATGGGAATAATTTACAATTGAAGTGCAACAAATGATCAAAAAGAAGCCCCCCAGTCTGAGTCCCTGTAAAATATAGTCACCACAACATCCTTACAAGGAGGACTCATATATCATCATCTTACCCTAAATGACCGTGAATGCCCACTAGTGGGGCTAATTTTAAAACAGTCTTATCAAGACATTGCCCAACGCATCGGTTGTTCTAAAGCGATTATTTCACGGGAAGTTAGCCGGAATGGCGGTCGTTCTAAATATTCCGCGGTTAATGTTCAACTGAAATTATAAACGTCAACGCTTGAACAGTCGAAGACCACGGATCTTATCGCAAACTGATATCCGAGTATTCGTCATTAATTGTATCGTCCATCGTAAATGCCCTCAGAACAAATCGCAGGACGTTTAGATTTTGAACATAGTAACTGGAAAATCAGTTACAACACAATTTATCGTGGGATTGCTTTGAATAGTCTTGGTGAAAAGTGTAAAAGTCGTGGTGTCCGTGGATTTGCCTGCCAATTGAGACATCGATGTAAAACGCGCAAAGTTAAGGAAACTATCAAGGAACGGCGTGGTCGTTTTAACGATGTGCCTTCAATCCATGAACGCCCACTTTCAGCTGAAAGTAGAACTTGGTTTGGTCACTGGAAGGTGACACTGGTAGACCGTAAATCACGATATTTATTAGCGGAACGGGTAAAGACGCTTACACTTGATTGTGGAACCAATGAAAATATTAACGGTTTAATTCGCGAATGTTTTCCTAAAGGAACTGATTTGAATTACCAGGAGATTATCGTATTAGTCACAGATCTAAATAACCGTCCACGCAAGGTCTTGGGGTGAAAAAGTCCAAGCGAAGTGGTCTTCGACAAAAAGTTACGCTTGATTTAACAATTCGTCATAATCAATATTATTGTTTAAGAGATTGGCATTGAAAAACAACCTGAGATTGATCATCAATGTGATGACAATAATCTCAGGTTGTTTTTGAAATTGGAACAGTCTATCGATTGTGCAATTGTTGGTGATAATTAAAGTAGCTTTTGAAAGTGATATACTAGCGAAGACAAAAAAATAAATTTTTATTATAAATAATTAACTAAGTACATTACGATTGAAAGCTGGACTTTTAGGTTGAAGCCAAAATGTTCTTTATCAATTGTTTAAAAATCGAAGGATTTAATGCTACTAATGGTTAGATCGGCAAACCACTGGCGATCAATATGAAACAATACCTCAGCATTAGGCTTACGGTTGGTAATATGATAATAATCGATAACGGTCTCCCCAGTAGTGAGCTCTCCTTTAGTCTCTACTTCAACATTGCAACGTTTACTTGTAAACTTTGAAGGATCGATGAGCCAAGCAACTGTACAAGGGTCGTATAATGGGAGACCTTTAAATCCCCATCGTTGACGACCAAATGAAATTCCATAGAAGTCCATAAGGCCGCTAATTGTCTGAGCTACTGAATTATCAATATTATGAATTTTTTCGATTTCGTTAGGAAGTAGCTGTGCTTCAAATGCGACATTTAACGGCGCTAAAATAATCGGTATTCCGGAATCTAAGACGATTTTCGCAGCTTCTGGATCCACCTGAATGTTGAACTCAGTGGTTGGTCCCCAGTTTCCGAGTCCCATGCCACCCCCTAGAATAACAATCTGCTTGATACGAGAACGTAACTCAGGATGCACAGATAGGAATAATGCGATATTTGTGCAAGGCCCTGTGACAACTAGAGTGACTTTCTGTGGGTGATCAGTGAGGATCTTAGCAATTAGTTCGATAGCTGGTATTCCTTGAGAAAAGAAATCTGGGGATGGTAAATCTGCACCATCTAACCCTGTAACACCATGCATACTAACGCCGGAGATTAGGGAACGCATTAAAGGCTTCGTGTTTCCTGAAGCAACTGGAATATCTTGACGTTTCATTAAAGTAAGAAGGGACATCGCGTTGCGTAATGTTTGACTGTGACGCTGATTTCCAGCTGAAGTCGTTACAGCGAGTAGGTTAATATCCTTTGATGCAATTGCAATCATTAAGGCTACGGCGTCATCATGTCCTGGGTCACAATCTAAAATAATATCTTCCAAAATTATCAACTCCAATTTATTTTATCTAAAGAAAAGCTGAAATCATCTCTTAGTGTAGGCGAAATTAAAAAAGTGGTTAGTTCACCATAATCAAAAAGATAATTCTCAGCTTCTCTCACTAATAATTATAATATAATAAGCATTTGTCGATAAATATTAACAATTAAAAGTTTATATATTCCGTGATGCGGATTATATCTCGATTAATTTAATATACTTCACAGGTGGTGTAATAAGAACTAAAAAGCACCCAAGTCTGTTGAATCAGAAGGGATAATCTGATTTAGAATGACCTAGATGCTAAAAAAATTTGTGCATGATAAATTGCGCTTAAAGAGTGACAATTACTTTACCATCAGGATTGCCGTTTTCGACATCTGACTGTCCTTTACGAATACCGTCAAGCGTGAAAGACTCCAAGTGATCAATCGGAACATGTAACTGATTGTTCCGAATCATTAAGGAAATGGTGGTGAATGCATCACTATCGCGATATTCACGTCGAGGGATAACTTGCCTGTAAATAACGTCTGGTTTTAATGTGCGGTCCTTAGGCAAGGTTGTTAGTGAGACGTATGTGCCAGTAGGCTTAATGATTTGTATTCCAGCAATTGAAGCGCCAAGATTAGTAGCATCGATTAGAATATCTGCCATGCTTTTGAATTTGGAACTGACGCGTTCGGTATCATACGCCCCAAATTCAGAAGCCCCAAGATTTAAAACAGTTTCTCGAGCCGACTCGGCGTCCGTTCCAATAACGTATAATCCTAAAGCGTGTGCCATTTGAACAAGCATTGACCCAACGCCACCAGAAGAGCCCAGAATAACGACTGTTTGCCCCTGTTTAACATGGGCTATGTGGACGAGTGTGTTATATGCGGTAATTCCAGATAGAGGGAGTCCGGCAGCCTCATAAGGGCTATAATTGCTTGGACGTGAGCCAAGATGATCAACTGAAACCTTAAAGTATTCGGCATATGTTCCAATCCCTGGCCGTGCTAAAACGTCGTCGCCGATACTATAATCATGAACTCCTGCTCCTAGCTTAACAATGCGACCAACGCCATCAGTTCCTAAAATTGTCGGGAAAAGTAGCGTTACGTTATTCCGAAATTGTCCATTTCTGACAGCAATATCAAATGCGTTAATGGCAAAGGCAGTTGTTTTGACCAATACTTCTCCAGGCTTAATTTTTGGAATAGGGATATTTAGTTCTTCCATAACGTTGGAATTACCATATTGATTAAAGCCAAATGCTTTCACAAGAGATTACCTCCTAGCCTAGCTTTGTTGAGATTGAATATCTATTAGTGCTTGATAAGCAAGATCATGATCTTCCGTATCGGTTAGACCAGATACGATTAAGCTACCGATTATCCCAGTACTTTCAAGTCCGATTGGGAATCCACCACCTACAATTGCATAGTCACGTCGACTCAATCCATTATTGATGTAGAATTTGTCTGGATTTTCTTCATAAATTGCTTTTTCAAACAAAGAACTGTGATCAAATTTATCGACAACGTTTGCCTTCTTGTGGATCCAGAGATTGTTCTCGTTCGTCGTTTGGGTTCCGGCGTGGAAGAAAACGATCCGTTTATTTATTTTGATTAGGATGCAAACTTTATCGAAATTCTCTCGACCGATCTTTTTCAAGCTAATGACTAATTTGTCAACGTCATCCAAGTTAAAGTGTGTGAGCAACGCATTTTTCTCTTGTCCAATAATCTTGTTCTGATCAATCATCAAATAACCTCTTTCTATCTTAATTAATCTAAAGGATAAGTAGTGTCAACCTTTTGTGGCAGGCCAGTTTCTAGTGATTTTTTAGCTGCAATTGCGGCCCGCTGTGCCATGATTACATCGCGACCCTGAGCAACCAGTGGTTCATCTTCCAGAATTGCACGAACAAAAGCGTGCATTTCGGCTAAATAAGCTTCATGATAGCGTTGTTTGAAGATTGGTAATGGCTTTGCTAACTCCTCATGCTTATTGTTGTATAACTCAACAGTGCTGCTGCTGACGTTTTCAGCTTTTAGCATCCCCTCAGAGCCGAAAACTTCGACACGTTGGTCGTAGCCGTATACTGCACGCCGACTATTATCGATTAATCCATAAGTGCCGTTTTCAAACTGGAGAACAAGTGCAAGAGTATCAATATCATCAATATCCTTTAATGTTGGATCGATGAGGGTGCCACCCTTAGCGTAAACTTCAGTAATGTTGCTGTTCATCATATAACGAGCCATATCAAAATCATGCATTGTAAAGTCAAACAACAAACCACCAATTCGTTGAATTAAATCATGAGGTAAAAGATCCGGATCCCGTGAAGTAATCTTAACTACCTGGGGAGTGCCAATCTTCCCCATACGAACATTTTCGTAAATATTCCGAAATTGAGGATCCATCCGGCGATTGAAACCAATTTGAAGTTTAACGCCGGCTTTTTTGACTTCTCGTAAAACGTTTAAGCTGGCTTCTTCTACAAGATTCATGCTTAATGGTTTCTCACAAAAGATATTCTTTCCTGCTTTAGCAGCGGCAGTTACGATTTCTTCGTGAGTGTTGGTAGAAGTGAAAATGAAAACGGTGCCAACTTTTGGATTGTTTAAAATATCGTGATAATCGCGAGTTTGATTTGTGATACCGATATCATTTAAGTGACTTGAAACGTTTTCAATAAAGACATCAGCAACTTGTTCAATTTCAATTTCTGGAATTGTCATCAAATTTTTTAAATGCATTTGTCCTGCGCGACCTAATCCAATAATACCTGCATGTACTTTTTTCATAAATAAAGACCACCTTTAATATTTTTATTGATTAATACACAAGTTAATTATTTATCTTCGGGGTTAATTCCCGTGGTATCACCATATTTAAATTCCATTTGGATCAATTCAAGTGATTTTCCACGCGTTTCAGGTGCATATTTATATGCGAAGATAAATGACAGAATATTGAAAAATACGAAGATCAAAAATGTCCATGTCATTCCGACTGCACTCAATAGTATTGGGAAAAAGTAGCCTACAAGAAAGTTTGCAAACCACAGGAAAAAGGTCGAGACACCCATTCCCAGTCCACGTAAGTTTTGTGGAAATATTTCAGAGAGCAAGAGCCAAACTAATGGAGAGATAAAACCTTGGAAAAAGCCCAAAAACATCATGGTGCAAAGAACGACAAGTATTGGTAACAGCGGGCTCTGGCTAAGAAATGCAGAAACACCAACGATTAAGATAAGTGAAGTGGTAGTGCCGATAATACCAGCGATTAGCATGCTTCGTCTATTCACGCGATTCATAATTGACATGCCGATAAAAGTAGCGATAACCGACACTAGACCATTACCTATATTTGCAATTAGAGCGGCATTATGTGCGAATCCGGAGTTCGTCAGGATTGTTGTTCCGTAATACATCATGATATTAATGCCAATAAATTGCTGCATTACGCCAAGACCGATTCCAATAAAGACCAGGCGTCGAATCCATGGTGTTGATAGGTCCTTGAAAGTGGCCTGCTTAATCTCGCTTTCTTGATTCAATGTATCCTGAATCTGGGTAATTTCTTCGTTACATGTTTCGGGATGGGAGCGGATTTTCCTAAGAGAATCAAAGGCATTATCAAGCTGATTGACCATTACTAGCCACCGCGGTGATTCTGGCACAACCATCATACCGAAGAAGAGTGCAACAGCTGGAATCATGCCAAAGCCAATCATATAACGCCAAATATTAGAAATATGGCCAAACCAATTACCTAAAATAGCATTTACGATAAAGGCTAATAGTTGTCCGGTAACAATCATTAACTCGTTTTGTGTTACTAGACGTCCTCTTATTTCAGGGGTGGATATTTCTGATAGATATGTTGGCACTATAACGGAGGCACCACCCACAGCTAGCCCGAGTAGGACCCGGGAGATGATCATAAACAGTGCATTCGGCGCAAGAGAACAAGCTAATGTGCAAACAAAGAAAAGCAAGGCTAGGTACTTTAAAAGTCGTTTTCGACCAATTCGGTCTGAGAGGTGTCCTGCGAAGACTGCACCGAATGCAGCACCAAGAGTGATGCCACTCGTGACTAGTCCTTCATTATTAGGCGAGAGGTTTAATTCCGCGGGGGTCGCCATATATCCGATTGCACCGTTAATGACACCGGTATCAACCCCAAATAATAAACCGCCAAGTGTTGAAATAAATGCAATATGATTCAGATTACGCCCGGCATTTCGATTGATGGTTTTTAAAGCTGGATCTGATAGCGGTACATGATCAGATGAAATACTTTTTTCAGCAGACATATGAGTCCCTCCTAAGCGCTAATAAGACTAATGATAAATTAAATGGAATCAGCTAACAGTGATTTTAAAGTTAATAACTGAACAAGTATCATTCTGAATTCATTTGCTATTATTTCACTATGGATTGTGAATGTCAACGCTTTTGAAGAAAGCGCTTTTTGTTTTGCGAGTTTTTGAAAATGTGGTTGACAATCCCTTTAATAGTGAGTATTCTTTAAGCGAACACAAAGGCAAGAACTTTTGGCGATTAATCTGATTTTTGAATAAATCGAAATAATTTCACAAGAGCTTGCTCACCTAAAGAATGCTAATGTAAAGGGGCGTCAATATGGATAAAAGCACAAAAATCACAAGCCAAAATATCACAATCGGTATTATCGGTATGGGCCGAATTGGCAATGTGCATTATAAAAATTTAATGCGTATTCCTAATGTTACGGTCAAGTATATTTGTGACTTGGTTGCAACCGAAGAATGGACAACCAAATATAAGGCTGCTGATCACATTGTTACAGATTATCATGACGTTTTAGCTGATTCAGAAGTAGAGGCTGTATTAATTTGTGTCCCCACCGATCTACATCCACAGATCACAATGGAGGCTGCCGAAGCGGGAAAAGATATTTTCTGTGAGAAACCCGTTGGATTTGATGATCACGATATTTTGAAAGCGCTTGATACAGTTGAGCGCTGCGGTGTGAAATTTGAAGTTGGGTTTAATCGACGATTTGATAAAAACTTTCGCCGAATCGTAGATCATCGTATCAATGGAAACATCGGTGATGAACAAATTTTAAAGATTACCTCACGTGATCCTGAGCCACCATCGTTGGACTATATCAATCATTCAGGTGGTATTTTCATGGATATGACCATTCATGATTTTGATATGGCACGGTACATTACAGATGCCGAAGTTGATCAAGTCTATGTTACTGGGAACGTATTAGTAGATCCTAAAATTGGAAGTGCTGGTGATATTGATACTGCCATTATTAATTTATCTTTCAACAATGGCATGATGGGGGTTATTGATAATAGCCGACAAGCTGTCTATGGGTATGATCAACGAATAGAGCTATTTGGATCGAAAGGAATGGCACATGCCGACAATGTCGTTGATAGTACAACCACATATTCCGGAGAAAAAGATGTTAGTGGAGATAAGCCGATGTTTTTCTTCCTTCAACGGTATATTGACGCGTATAGGGATGAAATAGAATCGTTCTTAGATGCTGTTCGTGGGAATCATGAAATTGAATGTACGTTTGAGGATGGTATTAAGGCGATTCGATTAGCTCAGGCAGCTAAAAAATCATTAGAAACTGGGCAGCCAGCAACTGTAGCAGATATTTAAACTTTACTAGGAGGTTATGGATATGAGTTCAAAAGCAGAAAAAGATATTAAATGGGGAATTGCACCAATCGGTTGGCGAAATGATGATATCCCTTCGATTGGAAAAGACAACAATCTACAACAATTATTGAGTGATATTGTAGTGGCTGGATTTCAAGGGACCGAAGTAGGCGGGTTCTTCCCAGGGCCAGAAAAATTAAAGTATGAATTAAAATTGCGTAATCTTGAGATTGCTGGGCAATGGTTTAGCAGCTATATTATTCGAGATGGTATTGAAAAGGCGAGTGAAGCTTTTGAGAAGCATTGTCAGTATTTGAAAGCGATTAACGCTCCAGTAGCGGTGGTTTCAGAGCAAACGTATACCATCCAGCGTTCAGATACGACCAATATTTTTAAGGATAAACCATACTTTACAGATAAAGAATGGGATGAAGTCTGCAAAGGCCTCAATCATTATGGTGAGATTGCCGCCAAATATGGGCTGAAGGTTGCATATCATCATCATATGGGGACTGGTATTCAAACCAAAGAGGAGACAGACCGCTTGATGGCGAATACTGATCCAAAGTTAGTTGGATTACTTTATGATACCGGCCATATTGCAGTATCAGATGGTGACTATATGGCATTACTTAATGCGCATATTGACCGAGTTGTCCATGTTCACTTTAAAGATGTTCGGCGATCAAAAGAAGAAGAATGTCGTGCAAAAGGACTAACATTCCAAGGGTCCTTCTTGAATGGGATGTTTACAGTTCCTGGCGATGGTGATTTGGACTTCAAACCTGTCTATGACAAGTTGATTGCTAATAACTACAAAGGTTGGATTGTTGTTGAAGCTGAGCAGGATCCATCAAAAGCCAATCCCTTGGAAATGGCACAAATCGCACATCGATATATCAAACAGCATTTAATTGAAAATTAGCACAGTTAAACACTGATATCTAGCATTTACTTAGATGATATTTAATCAAAAATGAAGAGGAGATTATTATTATGGCTGAAGCACATGTAACTAAAGTAGGTATTGTTGGTATTGGATTTATTGGATCTGACCATTTACATCGACTAACCAAAACTGTGGCTAATGTCGATGTCACTGCTGTATGTGATATCGTACCTGGCAAAGCACAAAAAGCATTGGACCAACAAGGGTTAACTGCAACAACATACGAAGATTATCATGATCTTGTTAATGATCCTAATGTCGAA
Source organism: Lactiplantibacillus sp. ME-2 (assembly GCF_022549155.1). Classification (NCBI taxonomy): domain Bacteria; kingdom Bacillati; phylum Bacillota; class Bacilli; order Lactobacillales; family Lactobacillaceae; genus Lactiplantibacillus; species Lactiplantibacillus sp. ME-2. The sequence continues at coordinate 21,808 of NZ_JAKZEQ010000018.1, read as the reverse complement.
GTGGTCGTATGTACGGCGAATAATGAGGCTCATTACGAAATTGTTATGGCTGCACTGAAGGCTGGTAAGTTTACGTTCTGTGAAAAGCCTTTAGCACTTGATGCTAAACAATGCATGGATATTATTGATTCTGAAAAGAAACTTGGGCGTCGAATGTTGCAAGTTGGTTTTATGCGTCACTACGCACCAGAATATGTCCAGATGAAGAAAATGATTGATGATGGTGTCATTGGAAAGCCATTGATGATGGATCAGCGTCACTACAATCAAACTCAACCTGAGGAATATGATTCATCACGTTCCATTATTGAAACTGCAATCCATGAAATTGATATCGACCATTGGTTAGTTAACGATGATTATGCCAATATCCGTGTCTTCAGTCCAAAGCAAACCCGGCATGTTCAAAACGCAAAAATTCAAGATCCACAAATTGTAATGATTGAGACTAAATCTGGCATCAACATTATCAATGAAGTCTTTGTCCGCTGCCAATATGGTTATGATATTAAATGCGATGTTATTGGTGAAGAAGGCGTTCTTGAATTGCCAACAGTTCCACAGGTGGCGACCCGCTTGAATGCGCAATACAGTACGGCAATTTTAACGGATTGGAAAGCTCGATTTGAAAGTGCATACGATATTGAATTCCGAGATTTTATTAATCATGTATCGCAAAATGAATCACCAGTAGGTCCATCTGCTTGGGATGGATACATCGCTGCTGTGACTGCAGATGCTGCCTTGAAATCACTTGCCGAAGATGGTGCTAAACAAGACTTAGACTTCCCATCAACACCAGCATTTTATACGGAAAGTGAGAAAGTCTCAGAGTAACTGGGTGACATTGCTTCATGCGAGGAGGATGAAAAATGGTAACCACAAGAAAGCCATTACGAGCTGCAATTATTGGTTTAGGTCGATTGGGTGCGCGGCATGCCCGTCATTTGGTTAATAAAATTCAAGGTGTTAAGTTGGTAGCCGCGTGTGCTCTAGACAGTAATCAATTGGAGTGGGCTAAGAATGAGCTTGGTGTTGAGACAACTTATACCAATTATAAAGATATGATTGATACTGAGAATATTGATGCCATCTTCATTGTGGCACCAACACCATTTCACCCAGAAATGACGATTTATGCCATGAATGCTGGTCTAAATGTCTTTTGCGAAAAACCATTAGGGCTTGATTTCAATGAAGTTGATGAGATGGCAAAGGTCATTAAATCACATCCCAATCAAATCTTTCAGAGTGGCTTTATGCGTCGATATGATGATTCATATCGGTATGCTAAGAAAATTGTTGATAACGGTGATATTGGCAAAATTATCTACATGCGTGGATATGAGATTGATCCTATATCAGGTATGGAAAGCTTTACAAAGTTTGCAACTGAAGCGGATTCTGGCGGTATTTTTGTTGATATGAATATCCATGACATTGATCTAATTAGATGGTTTACAGGGCAAGATCCTGTTCAAGCTTATGGTCTAACCAGTAATATAGCTGCGCCACAATTAGCTGATATCGGTGAGTTTGAAACAGGTGTTGCTCAGTTGAAAATGAGCGACGGGGTCATTGCAACGTTAATCGGGGGCAGGCATGCTGCACATGGAAATCAAGTTGAACTTGAGGTAATGGGATCGAATGGCTGGGTACGAATCGGGGAGCACCCTGATTTAAACCGAGTAACCGTCTTTAATGATCAGGGGGTTATTCGGCCGTCACTCCAAAGCTTTGGGGAGCGATTTGACACTGCATTCACTGATGAGGTTCAGGACTTTGTGAATAATGTTATTGTGGGAAAGCAACCTGAAGTAACAGTAGATGACGGTATCAAAGCATTGAAGATTGCCAAGGCTTGTCAACAGTCTGCGAATATAGGGAAACTAGTTGATATTCAGCTATAGAAGGATGGATGATGGCCTGGTTAGAAAGAAGGTACCATAATGGACGTTAGCGAAAGTACAAACAAAAAGAGCAACTCGCACACAGGTTTCCTCTGGTTGGCGACATTCATAGCCGCAATGGGGTCGTTACTCTTTGGGTATGACACAGGGATCGTTAATGGATCTCTTGAGTTTATGGCGGTAAAAGGACAGCTTGATTTAACTGCATTTCAACAAGGAATTGTTTCTTCAGGATTGACTCTTGGGGCCGCTTTTGGTGCGATTATTGGCGGACCATTTGCAGACAAAATTGGGCGAAAAAAGATTTTAACTATCTTAGGTATTATCTTTTCAGTCGGTGCCCTAGGATGTGCATTTGCCACAAACATTACTATTTTAATCGTATTTCGGTTTGTTTTAGGTTTAGCGGTAGGCTCTGCATCGGCTAATGTACCAGTATATATTGCCGAAATTGCACCAACTGAATTACGAGGGAAAATGGTAACAACTGCGCAAGTTATGATTGTTTCTGGCCAATTTGTTGCTTTTGGTGTTAATGCTGCTCTAACGCCATTGGGTGCTCAAAATGCTGCAATTTGGCGCTGGATGTTAGGATTAGGAACTATTCCTGGCATTATCCTTTGGATCGGAATGTACCTTATCCCAGAATCACCAAGATGGTTGGTTTCGCAGGGAAAGATGGATAAGGCATTGGATGTGTTACGGAGAATTCGTTCGGCTGCCAGTGTGGAATCTGAAATGAAGGAGATTCAGGATAAGGATAAGGCCGATAAGGAACTAAATGCTGAACAAGCAACGTTTAAGGAGCTAATTAGTAAACGCTGGGTTGTACAAATTCTGATTACTGGTGCAATGTTGGGTATCATTCAACAATTTGCCGGAATTAATTCTATTATGTATTATGGTGGTAAAATTATTCAAGAATCTGGATTTGATACGACTGTCGCGGCAATATTAAATGCCGGTAATGGATTCTTGTCGATTGTTGGAGCTGTCTTAGGAATGTTCACGATTGATTGGTTAGGTAGAAGAAAATTAGAGTTTGCAGGCCTAACAATTTGTGGTATTACGCTGGTTTCTGCTGGTGTTATCCATACTGTTGCGCCTAATGCTAGCTGGGCTGGCATTACGATTGTTGTTTTAGTTTATCTTTATATTATTTTCTTCCAGGGTACATTAGGCCCCGTCACCTGGCTAATTAATTCAGAGATTTTTCCACAAAGATATCGTGGAATTGGTACTGGTATTACAATCTTTGTATTATGGATCGGTAATTTTATTGTTGGTCTGTTATCCCCGGTATTATTAGAATGGAATATGTCGAATACGTTTTATATTTTTGCTGTGTGCTGTGTATTAGGTATTATCTTTGTTGCGTTACGAGTACCTGAGACGAAAGGCGTACCGCTAGAAGAAATTGAAAAATACTTCCGGACTAAGTATGACAAATGATTATTTTGATAAAAACATTTAGTTATCTTAAATTGACTATAACATGCTAAATATCCTGTCATGTTATGGGTTGCTGTAATTGACCATCAGTGCATAAAAGCTAAAAGGACGTTGCTTGGACTTGAACCAAGTGACGTCCTTTTAGCTTTAAAATGAATTTTTTTATACTAATCCAGAAAAGCGTCTGTATCCTTTCCACAGGATTGGTACTGCTTAATTAGCCCAAGAGACTTGAAAATAGTTTCTTGATAAGCAATTTTAGCATTCCATTCAACGGTTTCTAGAATGCGGGTTGCTTCATGTAGGTCGGTACAAGTAATTAAAACACCATGACTGTTCAGAAGAAAAATGTTCTCCAATGCATCATCACCAAGTGATAATAGGCTTGCATGCACCTGGTCCGCTAGTTCTTGAGAACAAGCTTCTTTATAGGGCAAACATTTGATTTTGCCTAAAGTTTGACTGACGGCAGTGATCTCAGTAACGTTTGGCATATCTTGTCCAATAGTTGCCCAAAACATTGATTCTTCGGCATGTGAATGGTAAACAACCTTGATACCCGGATTGGCTTCATAGGCGCCGATATGCATGTTAATTTCACGAGTTAGGCGACCTACACCGTCAATTTGTTGTCCAGATTCCAGATCTACGACGAGAATTTGTGCCCCGGATAATTTACCAAACCAAGCTTCGGACATAAAAGTGGGTGTCATGATCAAATACTGATGATCTTTTTTAACATGAACTGATCCGTAATTAATATCCCGTGGTGCGGTAACCTTGACACTAATATTACCACCAGCAACATTAGTGTTCTTCCGGTTGAACATTTCTCTAGCAACCATGGCTAAGTCACACCGTTCTGCTTCGAAAATATAGGCTTCAGTCATTTTAATCCGATCTCCTTACTTTTACTGCTATGGTCTAAGGTGCGTTTCTTGAGACAGTTCTTTTTATATTGTTCACGCTTGGCGTGACGTTTCGTATCAAACTCGCCAAATAAGATATGATTGCCCTTAAAATAAATCGTCTCGCTTATTATCATGACGACAATACATGCGCTGATACTGTTAGTGCTCAGAGCTTCAATAAAAAGGACGACGTCAAGGAATAGCAGAATTGACCAGAATAGTTTTTTCTTGAACATTGTTTTTGTTATATTCATGGTTGTCACCGAGAGTTGTTGTGTTTAGATGTATTACTAAAATTCAATCCATCTAAATCGTTCAGACTAACTTTAGTAGCGTTATTGGATGCGCTAGACTTCGACGTGTTACTAAAGTCCATATCATCAAGATCATCGAGACTGCCTGCGGATGTGGTCGTTGTTTCAGATGGCGCTGCGGTTGTTGACGAAGATTGTGCAGATCCTGCTAGTACGTAGCGCTGACTAGGCAATTTGATCTTATTCTGGTCAATATATAGCCAAATGAATCCAAGCAACCATAAAATGGAGATGCCGATTGCCCACCATTCACCAGTAAATGCTTTTGCAAAGAATAGGCGAAAGTCTGGTCCTTCAAAGGTAGACCAAGATAATTGTTGGCCGGCCTGTACTTTGACAGTACCCGTTGATTTTGCTAGATTTGTGATAATCGGTGCAAAGTAAGTGGCACCATAAAGGAAGATTGGTGTGGTAATAATACCAAGCACCAACATCCGCAATAAGTTTGCACCAGTGAGTAATAATGCTGCGACGACGAATGAGAGATTAATAATACCTGCAAATGGTAGTACTGTATTTCCAGGCAACAGCATTGCAAACACGAGCATTACTGGAACCAAGATGACTACTGTGACCCATAATTCATTTCGACCGGCAAGAATTGGCCAGTCCAGTCCAATAAAGACTTCGCGACCGTTAAAGTGTTTCTTCATAAAGTCACTCATTGCATCGGCAATTGGAGAGAGCGCCTGCATAAATAGCTTTGAAATCATTGGGAATAGGGTCATAGCAGTAGCTGCTTGGATTGCCAAGTTTAGGGATTTGGAAACCGAATAGCCAGCGCCGAAGCCCAGCAATACCCCAATGATAGCTCCCATAACAGTATTATCACCAAAGACGCCGATCTTTTTTTGTAAAGCAGCTGAGTCAAATGGTCGATTCATAGCAGGGATGAAGTCTAGCAGTTTGTTGAGTGGTTGTAAAATAACTGCAAATAGTGTGACAAAGTGTGGAACGGTAACGCCAGGCATACCTGTTAGATCTTCAATATGGCGTTGCCACATATCGCCGGCCTTTAGTTCTAAAACAATCTGAATTCCTGCGACGATAAATCCGTAAAAGACATTGTGTGTGAAATAGAGAACCACTACATAAGTAAAAATTTTGTTCCAGACATTCCACATATCGACATTTAAAGTTTTAGTCCATTTGAATGTGAGCATAATAAAGTTTATGGCTAATAATAATGGGAAAAATAGGAAAGCTGATTTATATGACCAGGTAATGGCTGCCACTCCAGTCCAGCCAGCATCAATAGCATTGAGGCTCAAGTGAAAAATCTTTGACATGGCTTTGGCAGCGGGAGAAATTGAATCCATCATATAATTAACAACTAGAGTCATGCCGCTAAAGGCAACTCCGAGAGTCAAGGCTGCCAGAACGGATTTCTTGAGCTTCAATCCTGCAATAGTGGCAATGATAAACATAATAAGTGGAACAAAAACAGGACCACCAAGATTCAGCACATAATTAACGATTGTTTTTAAAACGTCCATAATCTAACACCTCCTAGTGTTTATCAACGTTTAAGCCTATGATTGCATATTCTTCAGTGCGGTAATGATATCGCGATAAGAAGTTTCTGGGTTTTGTCCAGTAAATATTGGTAATCCGTTAACTGAAGCGATTCCGTAACGATCAACGATTGTTTGAATTTCCTCGTTGGGACGGGCAATCCAGACATAAACATCGTAGTTTGCAAGGATGTCTGGTAACTTCTTAAAATCTGTTGCTTCAACTTCAACGCCTGTAATATGATGATCTTCGAAGAAATCGGTAATATGTTTAACGACTAACTCGCTTGAAGCAACTCCGCTCCCACATGCAACGATAATTTTAGCCATAGTAATGCACTCCTTTTGAATTATTTGAACTTTTCAGATAGATAATTGAACATTTCTTTAGTGTCAGTTATTTGACTAAACTGGGTAGTAAAGTCTTTGTCCTGAATTAATGCCATGAATTTTTGTAAGAGAATCAGTTGATCATCCGACTTTGTAATTCCGAGGAAAAAGAAAGTACTAGCTTGTTCTTCGGTGTTGTAACCCATCTGCAGCATTTGTATCGGAGCTTTAGTTGTCACAACACAAACGAAGGGACTATTAATGTTTTCGGGATCGGCGTGAGGTAATGCGATTGAGATGTAATCACTCACAATTCCAGTTGGAAATTCATCCTCACGCTTATTCAGGGCTGCTTCGTACGAAGACTTGACGTAGCCACGGGTGTTTAATTTTTTAGCAATCTGCTTGTATAAATCAGTGCGACTTTCGGCATCCACGTCTAGGAAAATTAAGTCAGATTTAAGCATATCTTGATAATTCATAAAAATTCCTTCTTTACTTTTGTAAGCGCATACATTATTCTGCATTTTAGAGCTTGTTGCGACTAGTCGTTAAAAAAATAATTTGATTTAAGCCAGTATGCTAATATGTTAGTAATCGGTAAAAATATCTCAAAAATAAATCTATATTGCCAAACTAACTTCCATCAACAATCAGTATATGTTGACGTTACGGCGTTTTGTATTCAATTCGACGTAACATGAAACTCATTCAATTTTTTCCTGTTTAATTGTTCAGATTAAGGTGAAAAAATTCAGAATTGTTCAAATGGAGGGCAATATGGTAAGTCGAGATGATCGTGTTTTACACATACTTAAGATATTGAACAAACACCCCAGAATTAGTGTGAAAAGACTAATAGAACTAACTGGTGAAAGCGCTTCTACAATGCGACGCGATCTAATTGTTTTGGAACAGTCGGGAAAGGTCAAAAGGACATTTGGAATGGTCTCTTTATTGGAAAATACCAATATTGAATTTGCGTCACCTTTTCGATATCGGACGCATGTCGAAGAGAAAAAGGTAATTTGTCGATTATTAGCAAGAAGGGTTATCAAAGATAATCAAGCACTGTTCATTGATCCGAGTACAACGACGGCGTATTTACCGAATTACTTATCGGAGCGACAAAACGTCAAGGTGATTACCGACAATCTGCAGTTCGCGATTGCTGCTAATCAAATGACAAATTTAAATCTATTCTTAACCGGCGGTTCGTTACGGCCTAATTCCAATTCATTATTGGGTAATCATACAATTCAAGATATTGCGATGTTTAGACCGCAGTTAGCAATTGTTTCTTGTAGCACGTTGGATAATACGGGAGCGTACATTGCAGATATGGATCAGGCAGATGTTAAGATTGCGATGATGAAAAGTGCTCGTGAAAGCATTCTTGTTGCAGACCACACTAAGTTTCAGTCTGTTAATTCTGACTATATTCGGTTAGCCAGCTTTCCTGCCTGGTCAACGATTGTGACTGATAGAGCACCGAAAAATCAGTTTTTAAAACACATGGCGGCACTCGGTGTTAAAGTCATTTACCCGGGGTCTAAATAAATTTAGTGAAATAATAAATATCGGCCATTAGTTTGTATCACTATATAGTGAATACAAGTAATGGCCGATATTTGCGTTATGCTTAGCGATCAGTGCTGGGGAGCGTCTTATAATAATTTTTATACTTCTGATAAAAGAATGTTTTGTTCTTAATTCCGACTTGTTCCATGATTGTGGCGATGGGAAGTGAGGTAGACGCAATTAGCGTGTGGGCTTGAATTAGTCGTTGCCGAGTTAGAACTTCGCTAAAAGTTTGGCCAACTTCAGACTTGAAGATGTTACTTAAATAATTTTTATTATAATTATAGCGATTTGCTAATTCCTCCAAGCTTACGGTCTTATACTCTTCGGCGATTGCTTTTAGGACCTTAATGGCTAGCAGACTAGATTTATTTTCTTGATGAGGGCCATTCAAAGGATATTCACGAACCAATTGGACCAGTAAAATTGATAAATAGGATTTAATAATGCTGTTCGAAAAATCACGCTTTAAATAATACTCATCGATGATCCGGTCTAAAGTTTCCTGGACTTCGTTATTACGCTTTTTGGTAAATACGAGGTAGTCCCGCTTATGGTTACTATCTTCAATAACTTGACTGAGCAAAAAGTCATAAAAAATGTTATTGCTTCTACGAAGGTCATTTAACAGGTTAATACTGATGTTTTTGGTTCTGAAAAGAATGTTTATTAACAAATCATTATCACCTAAAGCCTTAATTGAGTGCGTTGATCCTTCATCTAAAAGCAATAAATCACCGGTATTTAGCGTTATCTTCTTATCATCAACAATTTCAATTGCATGACCTTGTAGCATATAGTTCATTTCCAAAAAAGTATGAGTGTGAGTTGGATAATCTGCATAGCGATTATGACGACTGATATAAATGTCTTTGTTCTTAAAAAAATAATTACTTAGCACGCGTCCGTGTTCCTTTAAAGAAAGTTCTTGGTTAATGGCATAGGGTGGCATGTCTTCAACGAAACAGTGAGACGCTTTTTGCTTTTCTTCAATCAACGTTGTTTGCTTTAAAGCGTTCAAAATACGTGTGTTCATTCACAATCCTCCCTGTAAATATGATACTAATATACCTTGTAAGAGTTATTGTAGCATCTTCATGGTGGCGGTTACAATGTGCTTGTAAATAAATGAAACCGCTTACTAAAAGGAGGGTATTTAAAATGAGTAGTAACAAAAAAGAATCACATGGCTCAACAATTGCTGTATCAATTACTAATTTTTTGGATTCTGGATCAATTGTTGCTGGTGCAAGTGGTTTAACACTATGGACTAAAGCCCTGGGATTATCAAGCTTTCAAGTTGGGTTATTGGGTGCATTGAGTGCCAATGCATTTGGTTCTGCGATTGGGGCCTTGATTGGTGGTCACTTGTCAGATAAATATGGTCGGAAAGTTATCTATACCTATGACATGCTTGTTTATATGCTAGGGACGATTATTGTGGCAGCATCAGTTAATTTTCCAATGTTGTTAGCCGGATTTCTGATTACTGGGATTGCGGTCGGTGCTGGGGTTCCTGCATCGTGGACTTATATTTCAGAAACGTCAGAATCAACTAATCGGGCGGAGAATATTGGTATTTCACAATTCGCTTGGTCGTTAGGGCCCGCCATTATTTTTGCAGCCGGTGTTGCCTTATCGCCACTAGGTGTTATGGGCAATCGGATCTTATTCATTTTCTTAACGATTGTTGCCTTTATTGCATGGCGTCTTCAAAGCAAATTGGACGAATCACAAGTTTGGGTTGAACAGAAACAGCACGAGCGGGCGACTGGTGAAAAGCCACACCCATATCGTGACTTATTCTCAAATGTCATTAACTTAAAGTCATTGCTATTTTTAATTGGTGTTTACATGTTCTGGAATCTAGTTGCCGGTGCAATGGGCTTCTTTATGCCATACGTGTATGAAACTGCTGGTGGGTTAACAAATCTACAGGCCAACTTACTACAAGCCGTTCTTTGGATTTTTACCGCAGTTGCCACTTATGTTGGTTTTGCCCGCTATGGTGATCGTGCTAATCACCGGATCTTCTTTGCAGTTGGGGCTGCAATGGCCGTCGTTTCTTGGGTTGTCCTGACATTTGCCGGGATGAACTGGACTAGTCTTTGGATTTTCGTTGCTGTTTGGGGCATCTCCGCAGGGATCGGGGCTCAAGCGTGGTACGCACTATGGGCGACTGAATTATTCCCAACTAAGTATCGTGCAGGCTCTCAAGGCGTGATGTTCTTCGTCGTCCGTGGCTCAGCTGGTATTTGGTCAATTATCTTCCCAACTATTCTGACGACGATGGGCTTCAAAGCTGCCGGAACATTTATGATTGGATTATTGTTAGTTTCATTGATTATCGGGGTCATTTGGACACCTCAGACTCGCGGTAAATCACTGGAACAAATTACAAAGGAACGTTATGGTGACGAATTTGACGCCAAAGATAAACAGACACCGATTAATTCAAATGCTACTGGAGATGTGAAGTAATGAAATCTTATATTGCCGTAGACATTGGCGCTTCTAGCGGGCGTTTAATGCTCGGTCAGCAAAAGCGTGGCCAGCTAACGTTAAAGGAAGTGCATCGTTTCTCCAATGGATTTGCGATGAAGGATGGTCATGATCGCTGGGATGTTGATCATTTAATCCATGAAATCTTTAAAGGCCTCGAAAAAGTCAAAAAGATGGGGATAAAGGATGTTGAGTTAGGAATTGATACTTGGGCAGTTGATTATGTACTTGTCGGTGAAAACGGACATAAATTGGAGGATCCAATTAGTTATCGTGATAAGCGGACACATAATGCGATCCAACAGTTAACTAGCGACCTACCCAAAGAGTACATTTACGAAAAGACTGGCATTCAGTTCCAAGACTTTAACACGCTCTATCAATTGTATAAAGAGAATCATGATTTATTGGCTAAGACGGACAAGATTATGATGATGCCGGATTATCTCGGATATGTTTTGACGGGCAATGCAGTTACTGAAATCACGAATGCCTCTACCACTCAGATGTTGAACTTGCGTGTCGGTTTATTTGATAAAGATTTGTTAGGCAAAGTCAACGTGTCTCAAGACCAATTTCCACGACTAGTTGAGTCCGGATCGGTTCTGGGAAATGTGAGCCACAAATGGCACACTCAATATGATATTCCGGAAGTTGAAGTTGTGACGGTCGCAACCCATGACACGGCCTCGGCGGTTGTCGGAACGCCAGGTGAAGGTGATCGGTGGGCATTCCTTAGTTCAGGAACATGGTCACTACTAGGAACTGAGTTAAATGTGCCAGAAAATGGATTACAAGCGTTTCATGAGAACTATACGAATGAATGGGGCGCATACGGGACTTACCGATTCTTAAAAAACATTATGGGGTTGTGGGTTGCCCAATGTGTTCGTCATGAACTAGGTGATCAGTATAGCTTTGGTGAACTGGCTGACTTGGCGCAACAAGTAAGGCCATTCCAACAATTCATTGATATCAACGATGAACGCTTCACTAATCCCGAAAATATGATTAAGGAACTCCAGGATTATTGCCGTGAAACAAAGCAGACGATACCGGAAACACCGGGTGAATTATTCCAGGCAATCTATTCTAATCTGTCTTTGTTCTATGCCAATGAATTGAATAAACTTGACCGTATCTTGGGCTACCACATTGATACACTGAATATTGTTGGTGGCGGAAGTAACGTTGCTCTGATGAATCAGTTAACGAGTACCCTAGCTAATATCAAGGTTGTGGCGGGTCCGAGTGAAGCCACTGCAGTTGGAAACATTATGGTCCAAATGATTACTAGTGATGAAGTAGAGAACATTGGAGCGGGCCGGCGGTTGATTGAAACGTCATTTGATCTAAAGCGGTACTTGCCGGAGACCAATAAGTATGGCGACATTTTAAAAGAGTATCAACGATTTCTAACAAATAAATCTAAGGAGATGGTTTAAATGGTTCGGTTAGGACAAGTGATGTATTTACACAAAGACGCCTACGAAGAATATGCTAAACGGCACGCGGAACTATGGCCAGAGATGAAGACGGCGCTTAAGAAGTATGGTGCAACGAATTATTCAATTTTCTTAAATAAATTAACTGGCCAAACCTTTGCTTACCTTGAGGTTCCAGACGAAGCGACTTACAACAAGATCGCTGAAACTGATATTTGTAAAAAGTGGTGGAAATATATGGAGCCGTTGATGGATACAAATGAGGACAATAGTCCAGTCACGACTGATTTACAAGAAATCTTTCATTTAGATTAACCTGAATTACTTATTGAATACGAGGAGGAAATACTAATGGTTAAAACTGACGAAGTCGAAAAAGCCTATCAAGTTGCAAAAGAACGTTACGCTGAAATTGGTGTTGATACTGAAAAGGCCATGGAAGCACTAAAGAAGGTCAAGTTGTCTGTTCATTGTTGGCAAGGTGATGATATTCATGGTTTCTTGAACCCTGATCAAGAATTAACTGGTGGGATCGGTGTTTCGGGTGATTACCCAGGTATTGCGCGGACTCCAGATCAATTAACTGGTGACTTGCACGAAGCATTATCATTAATTCCTGGGAGTCATAAAGTCGCTTTGCATACTTTGTATGCGGTTACAGATAAGAAAAAAGATTTTAACGAAGTTGGTCCGGAAGACTTCAAATATTGGGTAGATTGGGCTAAACAAGAAGGTATTGGCTTAGATATGAATCCAACCTTCTTCTCCCATCCAATGGTTAAGCATAACTTTACGTTAGCTAGTCCTGAAAAGTCAGTACGAGACTACTGGATTGAAGTTGGTAAGAAATCGCGGGAAATCGCAAATTACTTTGGGCAAGAATTAGGCCAACAATCGGTTAATAACTTCTGGATTCCAGATGGTTTTAAAGATAACCCAATTGATAAACAAGCACCACGGGAACGGTTGATTGAGTCCCTAGATGAAGTCTTTGCCAAGAAGTACGATGAAAAGAATACGATCGAAGCTGTCGAAGGTAAGCTGTTCGGTACGGGGATTGAATCTTATACGGTTGGCTCCCATCTGTTCTATAACAACTATGCCATCAGTCGGGGCAAACTCTGGACGATTGATGCTGGGCACTGGCACCCAACGGAAGATGTTTCGGATAAGTTCTCTGCTTTCATGCCGTTTGGCAAAGGATTAATGTTGCACGTTTCACGTCCAGTTCGTTGGGACAGTGACCATGTTGTAATCTTTGACGAAGCTTTACAACGGATTACTCGGTCATTGGTTCGTGATAACGAGTTGGAACGGACTAACATCGGTTTAGACTTCTTTGATGCTACGATCAACCGAGTATCTGCATGGGTTATCGGAGCGCGGGCAACGCAAAAGGCCTTATTACAAGCGATGTTAGCACCAATTGATGATTTGAAGAAAGCTGAATTAAACTACGACTTTACGAAGCGGTTGGCGGTTACTGAAGAATTGAAGTCCTTCCCATTTGGCGCTGTTTGGGATGAATTCTGCTTGAAGAACAATACACCAGTAGGAACTGATTGGCTTGATGAAATTCATAACTATGAACAGAAAGTCCAATTCCCTCGGGACAAAAAAGTAGTTACGGAATAACGACGGTTAGTTACAACAAAAATTAACAAGAAAAGGTTGGCAATGATTATGACAGACTTTATTGATTCACCATATGTACGTGATATGGCACAAACAACGGAAAATTTATATCGACATGGCTGGGACGAACGGAATGGCGGCAACGTGAGTCTACGACTGACTAAAGAGGAAGTTGAAGCCTATGCTGGTACGGATAAAGTTTTACGTCAGATTCCAATTAAATTTGATGCCAGTGAATTAGCGGGCAAGTATTACTTAGTTACGGGAACTGGCCGGTACTTTAAGAATATGGTCGAATTTCCAGAACGTGACATGGGCTTGATTCGAATCAGCGAAGTCGGCAACAGTGTTGATTTAATGTGGGGCTTCAATGATGGTGGTGAACCAACTAGCGAATTTCCATCACACTTAATGAGCCACATTGCTCGGTTGAAGCAAGATCCTGATCAACGGGTTATCATGCATTGCCACCCAACTAACTTGGTTGCAATGACCTTTACGATTCCGTTGTCATCTAAGCGGTTCAGTCGGACGCTATGGAAGATGCATCCAGAATCAATCGTTGTCTTCCCAGAAGGCGTAGGCGTTATCCCATATATGTGCCCAGGAACTAATGAAATCGGTGAAAAGACGGCTGCTAAGATGGCCGACTACCGGGTAGTTGTATGGCCACACCATGGCGTCTTCGCAGCTGGTGACTCTCTGGATGAAACTTACGGGTTAGTTGAAACAGTTGAAAAGTCAGCATTAATCTACACGACGATTCGTGCACAAGGTGGAGAAGTCTTGCAATCGTTGACCGACAAAGATTTCCGTGACTTAATCAAGCGTTTTGACTTGAAAGCCAATGAAGACTTCTTAACACCAGATGCAGTCGGAGCAACGGTTGACTAAGTTTGGCCTGAGAAGAGGGTTATCATGGCAGTTACCAAGTTAGTGATGCCCAATCATGATTGGCTAAAACGATGGTTATTTCTCGGATTATCACTCCTAATTAATTCGATTGGTCATGCATTAACCGTTGTTATGAACTTGGGCAGTGCAGTATGGACAGCTTCAGCAGTAAATCTGTACCATCTATGGCCACTAAGCTTGCGAGCGACATTGTTTACTTGTGGTGTGCTGGTGGTTACTATGAATGCTATCTTGATTCACCAAATCATTTGGCGACGTGTAATCGGTAATTTGTTATTTACTTTACCGTTCAGTTTCTTGATTCAATGGTTTACTGACTTGATTCAGCGGAGTGAGATTGCAGAATTACCGTTGGCATTACGAATTGTCATCGATGTGTTTGGTGTGCTATGTGTTGCTTTAGCGACATCAATTTATCAACGCGCAAACTTAGTTCTGCATCCGAACGATGACTTTATGCAGATTATACGGTTCCGCTATGTGCATGGAAATGCTACAGTGGCGCAAATAGTTCACTATATACCACCGATAATTATTATGATGATTACGTTTGGCGTTAGTGGGCACTTATGGGCCGTCAATGTTGGTACCGTTATTTGCTTGTTCTTTCAAGGCACGTTCATTGGTTTCTTCGATAAACATATCTTTCTTAATTTAAAGCATTACGGATTAGATACGATGCAACGTAATTGATTTTTAAATGGGGGTCTGAATCTCTTGGCGAGGTTTGGATCTTCTTTTGTCTTTTATACAGAAATTTTTGCTTAATGAGGTGTGAGTATGCAAGGTAAACGACCAGATTTAGATCAACGAATTCAGAATGCAGTGTGTGGGTTACCCTTAGTGAGACCCGATGAACAGCATCGTTGTTTAGGTACTTTTTATGAACGTATTGAGTTGCGAATTTCGTTTGCTGAAGCGTTAAAGTATAACTGTAGTGGCGTCTTACAGCGCCTTTTGAAAGAAAACAGCAAATATCAATTGTTAATAAATGGTCAGCTTGATATGGATATCATGGGGCAATATATTCAATCTGCAAAACAAAATGGTGTGTTATTTGCAATTAGAAACAGTCAGTATTACCGTGCAGATTCGAATAGTGCTGCAGTTATTTTATGTGCTGATCATGCTTTGAATCGGGATACAGTAGATGTGCTAGAGCGCTATCCACAATTAAATAAGGACGTATGAAACGAAAATAGTAGTGTGAGGCGAAGAATGGCTAGCTTCTAAACATGCAGACATTGTTGGAAGTATGCCCCTGTAAAACATACACTAATTACTAAAATTGTTTAAAAAACGAATGTATGAGATACTAATTTTCAACAGCGATGGTGGTTCATCGAGGTAAGCAGACTAGCGCTGTTGTTGATCTAAAATGCATTTGAATAGTGATTAAGTGGTAAAAAGCATTAGTTTATGATCGCTTGAATGTAAGCGTTTGCTGTGGTAATATTCGTTTATTAAGTTGCACGTAATTAAATTGTGCATGAAATGGGGGCTTTATTATGGTTATGAAACAAACAAAACAAACAAAACAAACTAACATACTAGCAGGTGCAGCAGTTATTAAAGTTTTAGAAGCTTGGGGAGTAGATCATTTGTATGGTATTCCTGGAGGTTCAATTAATTCGATTATGGACGCATTATCAGCAGAAAGGGATCGAATCCATTATATTCAAGTACGGCATGAAGAAGTTGGTGCAATGGCCGCCGCTGCTGATGCTAAGCTAACGGGTAAAATCGGGGTTTGCTTCGGCTCAGCGGGACCTGGTGGCACTCATCTTATGAATGGGTTATATGATGCGCGTGAAGACCATGTCCCTGTTCTAGCGCTTATTGGTCAATTTGGCACTACTGGGATGAACATGGATACGTTCCAAGAAATGAATGAGAATCCGATTTATGCGGACGTTGCAGATTATAATGTAACAGCCGTCAATGCTGCCACGTTGCCACATGTTATTGACGAAGCAATTCGACGCGCCTATGCGCACCAAGGTGTTGCGGTTGTGCAAATTCCAGTCGATTTACCATGGCAACAGATTCCAGCTGAAGATTGGTATGCTTCCGCTAATAGTTATCAAACGCCGTTATTACCAGAACCCGACGTTCAAGCAGTGACGAGATTGACACAGACTTTACTCGCAGCTGAACGGCCACTTATTTACTATGGCATTGGAGCTCGTAAGGCTGGTAAAGAACTCGAACAATTGAGTAAAACGTTGAAAATTCCATTAATGAGTACGTATCCAGCTAAGGGGATTGTCGCAGATCGTTATCCAGCCTATTTGGGTTCTGCTAATCGGGTGGCACAAAAACCGGCGAATGAGGCACTTGCGCAAGCCGACGTTGTTTTATTTGTTGGTAATAATTATCCGTTTGCAGAAGTTTCCAAAGCGTTTAAAAATACGCGTTATTTCTTACAAATTGATATTGATCCAGCTAAGTTAGGTAAACGACATAAAACAGATATTGCGGTACTTGCTGATGCACAAAAGACGCTGGCTGCAATTTTAGCACAGGTATCTGAACGGGAGTCGACACCTTGGTGGCAAGCTAATTTAGCCAATGTTAAAAATTGGCGGGCTTATCTAGCTTCATTAGAAGATAAGCAGGAGGGGCCTTTACAAGCATATCAAGTGCTACGTGCGGTTAATAAAATTGCTGAGCCTGATGCAATCTATTCGATTGATGTTGGTGATATCAATTTGAATGCGAATCGACATTTGAAATTAACGCCATCCAATCGGCACATTACCTCTAACTTATTTGCTACGATGGGAGTTGGTATTCCGGGAGCAATTGCTGCCAAACTTAATTATCCTGAGCGGCAGGTGTTTAATCTGGCCGGTGATGGTGGCGCTTCGATGACCATGCAAGATTTGGCGACGCAAGTTCAATACCATTTACCAGTGATTAATGTTGTTTTCACCAACTGCCAATATGGATTTATCAAAGATGAGCAGGAAGATACTAATCAGAATGATTTTATTGGCGTTGAATTCAATGATATTGATTTTAGTAAGATTGCCGATGGCGTGCACATGCAAGCTTTTCGAGTTAATAAGATTGAGCAATTACCTGATGTTTTTGAACAAGCCAAAGCAATCGCTCAGCATGAACCAGTTCTGATTGATGCGGTGATTACAGGAGATCGGCCACTGCCTGCTGAAAAGCTTTGTTTAGATTCGGCAACGAGTTCGGCAGCTGATATTGAAGCATTTAAACAACGGTATGAAGCTCAAGATTTACAACCACTTTCAACTTATTTAAAACAATTTGGCTTAGATGATTTGCAACATCAAATTGGACAGGGTGGGTTTTAAATTCAGCTATTATCGGTGTCTTGAATAAGTTTGATTGAATTAATGGAGATTATCAAATAATCTTATGTTGCGATTAGGGAAAGAAGCCTAACTTATTTCCTTAATCGCTTTTATGTTCATGTTAGATGTGCTAAAATAAGTAACAATAGAGATGGATATGGGAGGTGTCTAGATGGCTAATACACAATTAAGTGATGCGACGCATATTATGGCATATATTGCGTTGCATACTGATGACCAGCTGAAAAGTGAGCATATTGCTAGTAGTTTAAATACGGATCCTACCATGGTCAGAAGAATGATGAGTAAGTTAAGAAAAGCAGGCTTGTTAACTTCGGTTCGTGGCGTTGCTAGGCCAACATTAGCTTGTTCGCCCAATGATATTACCTTGAAAGATATCTATGTAGCAGTGGTGGCTAAGCGTAATTTTTTAAACGTTGATCATAATACTTCGGAGACGTGTCCGGTCGGGTCAGTAATTCCGCGAGTGATGGAAAAATACTATTGTGATATTCAGAATAGTGCTGAGGCACGTATGTCGCGAGTGACGCTGCAAGATATTATTGATGACATTAGCGCTGTTCAACAACAAGCATAATTTAAGATAAAGACTTGACAAGGGTCAAGTTTTTATTTAGGATATAGTTGTGCTTAAAATAGTAACAACAAAAAGAAGGTAATGGAAATGACTAAAATTAAAGCAGGACAAGCATTGGCACAAGTGTTGGTCGACTGGAACATTGATCATATCTATGGTATTACAGCCGACTCGATTAATAACACGGTAGATGGGTTCTACCAAGAGAAAGACCACTTGAAGTATATTCAAGTACGTCGTGAAGAAGTTGGTGCTTTAGCTGCCGCGGCAGATGCTAAATTAACTGGGACGATTGGTGTTAGCTTTGGTTCAGCAGGACCGGGCGCCGTTCATCTCTTGAACGGATTATACGATGCCAAGATGGATCACGTACCGGTGCTAGCTTTAGTCGGTCAATCAGCAACATCCATTATGAATACGAACTTCTTTCAAGAAATGAACCAAGATCCAATTTTTGCAGATGTAGCCGAATTTCATAAACAAGTGACAACGGCTGAACAGATTCCATACGTGGTTGATGAAGCAATTAGATCAGCATACGCGACCCGTTCGGTTTCTGTTGTTATTATTCCAGATGATTTGTCTGGTCAAGATATTGAGTTTGATGGTTTTAAAACGGCTTCACTTAGCGGCAGTCAACAGGTCTTAATGCCGAAAGCAGATGACGTTCAGCAGACGATAGCGGCTTTGAAAGCTGCTCAACACCCTGTTTTATGGATTGGTAAGGGTGCCTATAATGCACGTCAAGAAGTTATCGCAGTTTCTGAAAAATTTAGTTTACCGGTTTTGTCGACGGCTCCAGCAACTGGTATTATGCCAACTGACCATCCTAATTTCATGGGTTCTCGCGGCCGACTAGGAACTAAACCTGCCTTTGAAGTCTCGCAAGCGGCAGATCTGGTTTTGTTTGTTGGTACTAACTTTCCGTTTGCACGTTACTTGCCACAAGGAATTAAGTTTATTCAAGTCAATAACAATTTAGCAGATTTAGGCAAACAACATGATGCTGATATTACTGTTCTTGCAGATACAAAAGAATTTTTCCAAGCATTACTTCAATCTGAAGTGACAATTAAGCCAACTAAGTTCTTGAAAGCTGCTCAACGTGATAAGCAAAACTGGAACCGGTGGCTCAAGACAATTGCTGCTGATGATCAAGGAGGGCTGACGGCTGAAGGGGTGCTAGAAGCTATTAAGGACAATGCCACTGATGATGCCGTCTTTGGTCTGGATGTTGGAAATAATACGGAATGGGCCATTCGACAGTTACCATTGAATAAGCAACAGACTTTTACGATGTCGGCTTGGTATGGCACGATGGGTTTTGGTTTGCCAGCAGGTTTGGCCGCGCAATTGAATTATCCTAAGAAGCAGGTTTGGAGTATTTCTGGTGATGGTGGTTATGCCATGGTTATGCCAGACTTACTAACGGAAGTTAAATATCATTTGCCAGTCATTAACGTGGTTTTAGAAAACAAAGTATTAGGCTTTATTCAACATGAAAAGTTACTCGCTAATCAGGCGCCGTATGGGATTGACTTGATTGGTGCTGATTGGGCCAAGATGGCAGACAACATGGGTGCGATTGGTTTTAAAGTGACTAACCTTAAAGAGTTGAAAGCAACGTTCCAGAAAGTTACTCAACTACAGCAGAATGGTAATCAGCTACCAATTGTGATTGATGCAAAAATTAAAAATGTTGATCCAATTGATACTAGTTTTGTTCCAGTAGATCCGGAAAACTTTGATGCAGATACGATTGCTAAGTATCGTGAACGATATGGTATCGCTGAAGCGGATCAACCGGCACTTAGCCAATTATTAAATGAATTATAAAGGGTTATGTAAAGGAGATTAGTATAATGACAGTTATTAATGGATATGAACAGAGTGATCGTGAGCAAAAGTTAACGATTTTAAATTTACCATCATTGGAAGCAGCTGCTAAAAAGATCATCCCGAGCGGAGGCTTTGGTTATATTAGTGGTGGGTCAGAAGACGAATGGACTTTAAAGCAGAATACAATGGCCTTTAACCATGTTCAAATTGTGCCACGAGCATTGACGGATATGGAACAGCCAAGCACACAGACTCAGGCTTTTGGCATAGATCTCAAAACGCCTATTATGATGGCTCCAGCGGCCGCTCAAGGATTGGCACATGCACGGGGTGAAGCTGCGACTGCTGAAGGGATGGCTCAAGTTGGGGCACTTATGGCTCAGAGTACTTACTCTTCAACGTCAATTGCAGATACTGCCGCAGCTGGTAAAGGTGCGCCCCAATTTTTCCAATTATATATGAGCAAGGATTGGGATTTTAATCAGAGTTTACTGGATGAAGCAGTGAAGGCTGGTGCTAAGGCAATCATTTTGACAGTTGATGCAACAGTTGACGGTTATCGTGAAGCTGATATTATCAACAATTTCCAGTTTCCAATCCCAATGGCTAACTTGACTAAGTTCAGCGAAGGGGATGGTAAAGGGAAAGGTATCATGGAAATCTATGCTGCTGCGGCGCAAAAGATTAGCCCGGCTGATGTTCGGCGTATTACAGAATATACGAATTTACCAGTTATTGTGAAGGGGATTCAGTCACCAGAAGATGCCTTGTTAGCAATCGGGGCTGGTGCTCAGGGTATCTATGTTTCAAACCATGGCGGTCGGCAACTAAATGGTGGTCCAGCTTCCTTTGATGTTTTACACGAGATTGCGCAAGCCGTTAATGGGCGCGTCCCAATAATTTTTGATAGCGGTGTTCGGCGTGGCTCCCATGTCTTTAAGGCGTTAGCCAATGGCGCAGATTTGGTGGCACTTGCTCGGCCGATTATCTATGGATTAGCATTGGGTGGTGCGCAGGGTGCCGCTTCCGTAGTGAGTCACCTTAATGATGAGCTGTTGATCGATATGCAACTAGCGGGAACTAAGACGATTGAAGATGTTAAACGTGCTAAATTACTTAGGTAGTAGAAGTAATGCTGAATATAATGTCTGAAATGAATTTAAAATACCTGATATAATAACACTTTAGCGTTGGTTTTGGTGGAAGTAAATTCTGCTGAGATCAACGCTTTTTATTGTAATAGGAAGATGTTCTGAACAGAAATAGCTGAGAAACTAAGACACTGATTGACGAATTGAAGCTATGCCGGCGTTGAAGTTAGGATATTGTCTTAAAATGCACAAAAAGCGTCCTAAAGCACCCAGCTGAGTTTTTCAAGTCTTAAAACGGTTATTCAGACATACTTGGCAATAGTATACTGTACACATGCGCACATGCGCGCATACCAGTTTTATTTAGGAGGCTGAATGTTTCATAATCTAGGGTCCGTCTTAAAACTACTTAAGTAAGATGCAAATTGAGGCAATGTAGACC
>NZ_JAKZEQ010000017.1:0-61453 GCF_022549155.1 Lactiplantibacillus sp. ME-2 | reverse complement strand
GTCTACATTGCCTCAATTTGCATCTTACTTAAGTAGTTTTAAGACGGACCCTAGTAGCCAAAAAAATACTAAGACGACCTGCGCAATGATAGGTCACCTTAGTATTTGTGCAATCTATTGCGGATTACGTTGGGCTAATTTCCATTGTAAGTAAGCATCCATAAACGGATCAAGATCACCATCCATGACAGCCTGACCATCATGTGATTCATAATTAGTCCGGTGATCCTTGATCATCGTATACGGATGAAAAACGTAGGAGCGAATTTGTGAGCCCCACCCAATGTCCATTTGCTCACCTTGGATGGCCGCCCGTTCCTTAGCCTTCTTCTCTTCTTCACGTTCGTACAACTTCGCTCGCAACATGTTCAATGCTGTTTGTCGGTTCTGTAATTGTGAACGTTGTGCTTGACTGGCAACGACGATTCCCGTTGGCACGTGGGTAATCCGAACCGCTGAAGAAGTCTTGTTGACATGTTGTCCACCGGCCCCACTGGCTCGATAAACGTCAATCTTCAAATCTTCAGGTCGAATATCAACATCCACGGTATCATCTAACTCAGGCATCACATCAACACTCGCAAAAGATGTGTGGCGCCGACCAGCCGCATCGAACGGCGAAATCCGAACAAGACGATGAACCCCTTTTTCTGACCGCAAATAACCATAAGCATTGTGCCCGCTAATTAATAAAGTCACACTCTTAATGCCTGCCTCATCACCAGCTTGGTAGTCAACAGTCTCGACTTTGAAATTGTGACTCGCAGCCCAGCGCGTGTACATTCTTAGTAGCATCGCACCCCAATCTTGGGATTCGGTCCCACCAGCTCCGGGATGGATTTCTAAAATAGCATTATTGCGGTCGTACGGACCGTCCAAAAGTAAGTTGAGCCGGTACTGTTGTAAATCATGTTCAGCGTGCTGAAAGTCCGTTTCAAACTCAGCCTGCATCTCAGCATCGGGTTCCTCACTCAGTAACTCATAAGCGACTGCCAAGTCACCGACTTCATCAGCTAATTGCTTAAACGTATCATACTTTCCTTTCAACACGTTATTCTCATCGATGACTTTCTGGGCGGCAGCCTGGTCGTCCCAAAAACCGGGTTCGGCCATTCGAGCTTCATTTTCTTGAATGCTTTCGTTCAAAGCATCTAAGTCAAAGCGACCCCCTAAAGTCGTCGACAGCACTTTGCATTTCTTCAATCAGGTGTTTATATTCACTTAATTCCACAAAGGACCCTTCTTTCAACTTATTTATTAATTATTTAATATCTGGTTTAACTGTAAAACGAGCCTAAGACCTTAGTCTTAGACTCGCTAGCACTAACGTTAAATTTTAACGCTGAATATTTTGGCGAATTTCAGACTTCATGAAGAGTCGCGTCGTATCATAATCAATATCCGCAACCATTTCTTCAAACATCTGGTAACCGTCTCGTTGATATTCAACTAACGGATTCAATTGACCATAGCCCCGTAAACCGATCGATTGCCGTAATTGATCCATCGCATCAATGTGATCCGTCCAATGAGAATCGACCACTCGCAGAATAACGACTTTTTCAAATTCTAGCATCTGACCCGCATCGTAAAGCTGTTTAGCCTTGTCCGCATAAATCTTATCGACCCGGTCCATCAAGTAAGCTTCAACCTCTGCTGGCGACTTACCTTTCAAGTCAGCCACACTAATTGAATCTTCCTTCACCATAGCAGCTTGGGCAAAGTCAACAACTGCATCTAAATCCCAGTCCTTGGCATCGCCTTGCATGTGTAACTGAACGGTCCGTTCAACGGTCCGCTTGATCATTGGCATGATAACGGGCTTTAAAGATTTTTCTTCCATAATGACTTGTTGCCGCTCGCCGTAAATCACTTCACGTTGAGCCCGCATAACATCATCATATTGTAGAACGTTCTTCCGGGAGTCATAGTTGTTCCCTTCAACCCGTTTTTGAGCGGACTCAACCTGTCGAGTAATCATCCGTGATTGAATAACCGCATCATCATCTTCAACATTCATCCGTTGCAGGAAGTTCTTGATTCGTTCTGAACCGAACCGTAGCATCAAATCGTCTTCAAGTGAGAGGTAGAATTGTGACATACCAGGATCACCTTGACGACCAGCACGGCCCCGCAATTGGTTATCGATCCGGCGGGACTCATGACGTTCAGTCCCAATAACGGCGAGCCCCCCGACTTCTTTGACACCAGGTCCCAACTTGATATCGGTCCCCCGACCAGCCATGTTGGTGGCAATGGTAACCGCACCACGTTGACCGGCGTTTGCAACAATGTCAGCTTCCTTCGCATGGTTCTTGGCGTTCAAGACCACGTGTGGAATGTTTTCCTCATCCAAACGATGCGATAAGTATTCTGACGTTTCCACGGCAACGGTCCCAATTAACATTGGTTGGCCCTTTTCATGGAGCTGTTTGATTTCTTTAACGACCGCGTTGAATTTGCTTTGTAACGTTGGGTAAAGCAAATCTGAACGGTCATCACGAATCATCGGGCGGTTTGTTGGAATCGTAATAACTTCCATGTTATAGATTTCGCGGAATTCTTCTTGTTCCGTCTTGGCCGTCCCAGTCATCCCAGATAACTTTTTGTACATCCGGAATAAGTTTTGGTACGTGATATTTGCCATCGTCTTGGTTTCTTCTTGAATCTCAACGTGTTCCTTAGCTTCAATTGCTTGGTGTAACCCGTCTGAGAACCGCCGACCATCCATGATCCGCCCCGTAAAGGAATCAACGATCAACGCCTGACCGTCTGAAATCACGTAGTCTTTATCTTTCAACATGATGTAGTTCGCACGCAAAGCTTCATCCAAGTAATGGTTCAACGCCGTATTATCAGTATCGTAAAGGTTTTCCAAGCCAAAGTATTTTTCAGCCTTCCGAATCCCTTCGTCTAATAATGCGACCGTCTTAGATTCCAAGTCAACCTTGTAATCTTCATCCTTCTTCAACGTCTTAGCAAAACGGTCAGCCCGCTTATACATTCCCGTTGTACCTTCTGATTGACCAGAAATAATCAATGGTGTCCGGGCTTCATCAATTAGGATTGAGTCAACTTCATCAATGATGGCAAAATTAAGTGGTCGTTGCACCATGTCTTCACGGTAGACCACCATGTTATCACGTAAGTAATCGAACCCAATTTCACCGTTCGTCGAATAAGTAATATCGGCGTTATAAGCGGCACGCTTTTCTTCAGGCGACTTTTCAGCCCCGTTGATTCCGACGCTCATCCCTAACCAGTTATACAGTTCACCCATTTCAGTCGCATCACGCGCTGATAAGTATTCATTAACTGTCACAACGTGAACACCCTTACCAGAGATGGCATTCAAATAAACTGGCATAGTGGCCGTTAAGGTCTTCCCTTCACCAGTCTTCATTTCAGCAATGTCACCTTGATGCAAAACGATTCCACCGAGGATTTGAACGTGGAATGGGTATAAACCAAGTACCCGCTTCGCACCTTCACGCGCCGTTGCAAATGCTTCGGGCAGCAAATCGTCGAGCGATTCGCCCTCCTTGTACCGTTCACGAAATTCTGGGGTCTTCGCTTGCAAGTCAGCATCACTTAACTTGCCGTATTCGTCGGCATAAGCTTCAACTTTATTAGCAATCTTATCCAGACGCCGAATAGTCCGCTTGTCGCTTTCAACCCAGCGTTTTAAAATGTTGGCCATTTACGTATCCTCTCCAAATAATTAATCTTAATTTTAATTTCAATTGTCCATTTCAAAATAAAATACCATCTGTCATTTTACCATTATTTACTAGCAATGAAAACCACAGGCCCCTATGTAACCGATACCGTCGACCGTTTTATTTACATCCTTAACTAAATATTAGTCTTTAACCACAGCCCAACAATCACTGACCCGTGTTCTTTAATTCTATCAATATTTGCTTAACTGTCTTGAGTCGCTGGCAAAAACGTGCCGTGAGTCGAACTTCAGCTTACTAACGCGGGCTAAGTCACTCTCATGATCACAATATGTTATACGGGCGTTCCGGGATAAAAATAAAGAACTGGTCAACTGACCAGTCCTTATAAGTTGCGCTTTTAAAATTAGTGATTGTCGTCGGTTTCAATCAAACCGTAACGACCATCGTTACGCCGATAGACGATGTTAATTGCGTCCGTTTCCGCGTCTTCGTAGATAAAGAAGTCATGGCCGAGCATATCCATTTGCAGAATCGCTTCTTCATTATCCATTGGCTTTAAAGCCACTCGCTTCGTACGTACAACGTCTAACTTATCGTCCTGATCATTGTCGGCAGCGGCAACTGTTTCATCAGTCGCTGCAAAATCAATCGCTTTATAACCCTTTTCACGGGATTTGCGGTTAACTTTAGTTTTATACTTGCGGATTTGGCGTTCCAACTTGTCAGTAACCAAATCAACACTAGCATACATATCAGGAGAAGTTTCTTCTGCCCGGAGAACTAAATAGGGAAGTGGAATGGTGACTTCGACTTTAGCCGTCTTGTCTGGGTGAACTTTTAAGTTGACATGGGCAATTGAGTCAACATTATTGTCAAAGTACTTCTGTAACTTACCCACCCGTTTTTGAACGTAGTCCCGAATTGCTTGGGTCACTTCGATATTTTCACCGCGAATATTAAAATTTAGCATAGATCTTCTCTCCCTTCACACACATTGCTGTGTACCCAAAGTAATTAAAGGACCACTCTTTAATTACTTTGCTTAAATTCATTATAATAGAAAGCGCTATAATAAACAATCCAAATACCACTTTCCCTCGAAATTAACGTGCTAGCGTTAGCCCCGTCACGCTCTTGGCACCGTTTTCCAAAAGTAGCGTTGCCGCGTGGCGCATCGTTCGGCCGGTAGTATAGATGTCATCTACTAATAATACCCGCCGGCCGGCCAAAATCGTATTAGGAGCCATCTTGAATGGTTGTGGTGTTCTCAACCGCGCTTGCCGGTCTTTCTTAGATTGTGGCACTGACTTCGCTGTTGCCTGGGTCATTAACCCGGGCGCGAGGGGTGCGGCTAACCAGCCGGCAACTTGATTAAAGCCCCGTGTTTGCAATGTTGTGGGCGTGACAGGTACCACTAAGCATATCTCAGCACACCGTTGTACCACTGCTTGTTGCATGATCTTCGCAAAAACTTGGCGTAATTGATAATCACCCTGAAATTTATAGCGTTGAAAATAATCATGCATCGCATCATTATATTCGAACAACGCCTCGTTATGAAAGGGACCGATTTCAGGCCACCGCTGACAATCTGTACACGGTTGTGGTCGTTTTTGAGCACGTCCACATTTGGAACATGCCGTTGCCCGATCGATGCGTACAAATTGCCGCCAACAAACCGAGCAGACGACCGGCCGCATAACCGGCTGCCAACTAAGAATCCAGGGCAACGTAAACTTAGTCGTGATAATGTTGTGACACAGTAGGCATGCTAGCACGTAATTGTCGCCCCTTTCGATTGATCACCCGAATCTGGCGCTGAGCGCGTTTGATATTGCGGCTATGACTGTGACAAATAAACCAGACGAGGCCAGTCGGACGCTCACTGCTGCGTCCGACCCGTCCTGCAATCTGGACGAGGGCCGCCGTAGAAAACACTTCGTCGTCCGCACCAAGCACAATCACATCGATTCCCGGAAACGTCACCCCTCGTTCCAATATCGTCGTCGTAACTAAGTATTGAAACTGCTGGTTCCGCATTTGTTGAACCTTAGTCAGTCGCTCAGGATCGGCTGAGTACACCGTCTCTCCGGTCATATGGGGAAAATAGTGTTGGAGTACCGCAAACACTGGCGCTAATTGTTGGATGCGCGGGACAAATAGTAAAAAGCGCTGGTGCTGTTGTTGATACTGTTGGAGTTGCCGGATAAGGTCTCGTGGTAATTTTCCTTGTTGCAACAGCCGAGCCCAATTTGGCTGTAGCTTAACCTTAATTGCCGGTAATAAATGTTGGTGAAACCGCAATGGTAAATAACTGATTGCAAGCTCACCACGATGAACTTGGGACAACAAACTTTGGCTGGGCGTCGCGGTCAAATAAAGAATGGCCCCCTCCACCTTAGCTGCCTGATTCACTGCAAACGCCAAACGGGGATTGGCAGCAAACGGAAACGCGTCAACTTCATCAATGATCAATACGTCAAACGCCTGACGAAAACGTAGCAATTGATGCGTCGTACAAATCGTCAGCTGCGTATACTGATAGGGATCGGGATTGCGGCCATGTAGCACAGCAATTTGAACATCAGCAAAGGCCGCCTGGAGCCGGGGTGCTAACTCTAAGCAAACATCGACTCGTGGTGAAGCAATGGCGACCCGCCACTGATGCGCTAACGCCCACGCAATACCTGGAAACAGCATTTCAGTTTTTCCAGCTCCCGTCACCGCCCATAATAATTGCCGTTTATGCGCCATGAAGTTAGCTTTGATTGATTGCGCGCAGTCCGCTTGCTGGGGCGTTAGGGTTCCTTGCCACGTGCAAACCGGGACCGTTGCAAAAGCATTCGGTTCTGGCATATGATAGAGTTTAACTAGTGTACTCACTCGACCTAAATTTAAACATTGATAACAGTAATATTGCTGATTGGGTAATTGGGCTCGCAGTCGGTCCAAGTGACTGCCGCAACGCTGACAGATAATTTGATGTTCATCAACCTGCATGGCTGGCAGTATCTGCGTGCCAGCAGGTACTGCGGCAGCCTCATTTGCAGATAATGCGAGCTGACGACCGTATAAGACTTGTGCTTCCATCGTGCGCACCTCCTTAGTTATCAAGTACGCCATTTAACGATTTATTCACGAAAGGAACCGATTAATTTGACTAAACCCTACTACACCATCACCCAAGACACGGTATTTGAACAAACCATCAAAAAGTCTCGCTTCATCGCTCATCTATACCGCATCAGTGACGAAGTGGATGCTCAAGCTAAGATTGCCGCTGTTCGAGCAGATAATCCTAAGGCCAACCACAACTGTTTCGCCTACATGCTTGGTGATGATGATCATATTCAGCGGATGAGTGATGACGGTGAACCGGTCGGAACTGCGGGCTCACCAATCTTAGAAGTGCTCAAGACCAACGAGCTACACGACGTGCTTGCGGTCGTGACCCGTTATTTTGGTGGTATCAAGCTTGGCGCCGGTGGACTGATCCGAGCTTATAATGGCACCCCCGCGCAAGCAATTGAAGTCAGTGGTAAGGTTCAGCGAATCTTACAAACCCGCATCGCCATCACGCTCGACTATCGTAACGTCGATGCTTTAACCTACTATTTACAACAAAATAAGCTAACGACTCTGAATACCGACTACGGTGTTCAAGTCACACAAATCATCGCAGTCACTCAATCCGAAATTGCAACGATTCAGCAGGACATCACTAACCTCTTGAGCGGTCAAGTTACCTTTTCGGAGCAAGGTGAACAATTTACAGAAATTCCGGTCACTACGCCTGGCAACTAGATTGCTGGTTATATATAATTGGGAGCCTCACAAACTTTGATTGGCAGTCAAAATCGAAACAGCCAACTCGTCTTAACAATAACACCCAGCACTTGAGCCGATGATTTGTTTTTTCATTGTTAAAGTCCGCGTTGCACTAATTGCGGCCCATAAAAAAAGTCGAGCTATCGCTCGACTTTTTGTCTGTTATTTATTTTAAATTAGTGATTGCACCAGATTGGCCACGATCAACCTTCATCGAAGTCAATGGAATATATCCTAATTTCTCAACTAAACTACCTTGAACGGCTTTAGAAGTCATGTAAGTTAAGAAGTTCTTCAACTCCCCAGTTGGTTGCCCCTTAGTATACATGTGTTCATAAGCCCAAATCTTCCACTTGTTCGTCGCTACGTTAGCTTCGGTTGGTTTGACGTTATCAATAGAAAGCGCCTGAACGTCACTCTTAACGTATGAGAATGCTAAGTAACTGATGGCACCAGGCGTGGTGCTAACAATTTTTTGAACGGTCCCATTCGAATCTTGTTCTTGGCTAGTTGCGACCTTCGCGTTGTCTAATCCCCATTTTTCAAACGTCGCCCGGGTCCCACTACCTTGAGCACGGTTAACGACGGTAATCTTTTCGTCCTTACCGCCAACATCTTTCCAGTTAGTGATCTTGCCTTGGAAAATCTTGATAAGTTGTTCTTTTGAAATATTAGTGACACCGGCATCCTTATTAATAACGGGTGCCATCCCCACAACAGCCACTTTATGGTCAACTAACCCTTTGGCGTTTAACCCCTTTTGTTCCTGTGCAAATAAATCAGAGTTCCCAATATTGACTGAACCCTTCGCCACCTGACTTAAGCCTGCTCCTGAACCACCACCCTGAACGTTAATGGTCACGTTAGCATGTTCGTTCTGGTAAGCCTGTCCAGCCTGTTCCACTAATGGTTGTAAAGCGGTTGAACCAGTTGCAACGATCTTAGTAGTCTTGGAACTACCACTACTGCTACTAGTACTCTTCGTACTTGTGGCTGAGCTACTGCCGCAACCAGCTAGTAAAATGGTCATCGTTACTGCCAATGCGCCGAGTGTCAGTGCTTTTTTCATAATTGAAACTCCCCTTCTTCAATTGACTATCAAAATTAAGCAACCAACCCGGCAACCATCATAGCAAAACTGGGTAGGAGTGCTACGACTAGTGATGGAGCAACATCACCATCCGACGGTTACACGTAATTGATTGCTTCGGAACATGCTTAATATTACTAATCGTTTGTAAATTGTGAATGACGATTGTGTAAATTGCTTGTATAGTTTTGGTAAAGTTAAAATTGATGAACCAACTGATGACCAACTAAAAACAGGCATCACCGCTAATCACACGGTAGATGCCTGTAACACTTTAATAATTTTCAATGATTTATTTGGTTTTTAATGATTACTCTTGGAGGTCAAACGCGCGACGGTCCGTTTGATCCAATCCAGTAGCGGTTGCCGATTGTCACCAGCTAATCCGATTGCTTCAACGAATAACTCTAGCCCAAATAATAAACCAATCGTCAATAACACAGAACCCCAAATAGATGAGATCGGATAGAGCAATGAAATAAATGAGAAAATAAGTGCAATCCCATAAATTACCATCACAGTCTGTCGATGGGTCAATCCTAATTGCATCAAGCGGTGGTGCAAATGATGCTTATCCGCTTGCGAAATGGGCTTCTTATTCAGGATCCGTCGAATCATCGCATACACCGTATCCGTAATTGGCACTCCCAGGATCATAACCGGAATACCAACTGAGATTAAGGTGACATTTTTCAATCCAAATAATGAGAACACAGCCGTCATAAAACCGATAAACAACGAACCGGTATCACCGAGATAAATTCTAGCTGGAAAGAAATTATACGGAAGAAAGCCAATCATCGCCGCAACTAAAGTAAAAATCAACAACGAAACGAACATATTAGCATTCAAGAAGAACAACCCGATGATCCCCATGGTACTCAACGAAATAATCGAAACACCGGTAGCTAGCCCATCCAGTCCATCAATTAAGTTCACCGCGTTCGTGATAGCCAGTATCCACAGTAAAGTCACCGGTAAACTCAGCCACTGAAAGTGAATCAGCCCCAGCAACGGGAACGTGAAGGTCGTCATTCGGATACCACCAATAAAGTAGACCTCCAAAGCGGCTAACGTAATCCCTAACATTTTTTGCCGTGGTTTTAGCTCATAAATATCATCGATAACACCAGTCGCAATAATGATCAGCTCACCACCGAGTAGTGCGAAAAAAATGCGACTGGGAAACTGGTGCATGAGATACAACACAGTCGTCCCAACGGTGTAAGAGATAAAAATAGCCAAGCCTCCCATTGTCGGCATTGGAATTTTATTGACCCGTCGTACATTTGGTTTATCCACGGCACCAATTTTAAATGCAAGTTTCCGCACAAACGGCGTCAAGATCGCAGAAAGTATCATGGTCGCCACTAGGCTTACTAGGATTTCAAATCTGATCATTTGTGCGTAACTCCCTTCTCACTCTATTACGATAATTATACAAATCCCAGTGACGCTTGACAACTCGCTTCACTAAAACTTAGTAAAGGCAACACAATTCGTTCACATTTGCCGGTCACTGGGCTGATTAAGTATCTAAATTATAACCTTAGTTACTCATATTATGACACAAAAATAAAAACCCGGTAGCTATACCGGGTTTCAATACTAAGTCACTATTCTTTTAAATGGTAATTATAAGTTGAAACAATAATATTTTCACGAGAATTTAATACCGCTCGTAATCGGAGACTCGTTTGATTATGCAAAATATTCTGCCATGGTTTCTTCGGCACGAATTGTGGGACAAGAACCGTTGTCGAGAAGTTGCGTTCCGCTGCTCGTTTAGCAATCACATCGCAGAATCGTAACGTCGGTGTTGCAATCGACCGATACGACGAATGGATGTCCACGAAACGGACGTCTGGGAAGGTCTCTTTGAACTCTGCCGCCGTCTTGTGTTCCTTTTCAGGGTTCTCATCAAAGGACACGTGCATCGCAATGACGTAATCTCCGATGGATCGCGCGTAGTTGACTGCTTGAGCAGTTACCCGCGTCACATTCGAGACGAGGACGATCACCGTTGCACCGTCATAATCATGAATCGTCGCTTTTTCCTTGGCAACCACGCGTAACTGGGCCGCAACCCGGTTATAGTGCACGTGGATTCGGTAGAACATGTACAGTAAGAGTGGCATAACGATTAAGTATGGCCAAACATTGCCGAAATGTAGCAAGAATAGGAAAATCACTAGGAGAATCGAAATCAACGCCCCAAGTAAGTTTACCGCCGCCTTCATCCACCACCATTGCCCCCGTTCGCGGAACCAATGAATAATCATACCAGATTGCGACAAAGTAAATGGGACAAAGACCCCCACCGCATAAAGTGGAATCAAAAGCGTCGTCTTCCCATGAAAGATAAAGATCAACGCAATTGCCCCGACCGCCAATGAGATAATCCCATTGGAGTAGCCCAAGCGGTCCCCACGATCCATGTAAGCATGTGGTAGAAATTTATCTTTAGCCAAGTTATAAGCTAAAATTGGAAAGGCTGAAAAACCAGTATTTGCCGCAACGGCCAGAATTAACGCCGTCGATAATTGTAACAAGTAGTAGAATAAGCCGTGACCAAAGACCGCCGTAGCAATTTGTGACAAGACGGTATTGTCTACTTGTGGTTTAACGCCTAAGTAATAACTTAAATAAGTAATACCACCAAAGAAGACGGCCAAGACTAATGACATAATTGCTAACGTGTTCGCCGCATTCTTGCGTTTCGGTCGTTTGAAGTTTGGCACCGCATTACTGATTGCTTCCACCCCAGTCAGCGAAGACGAACCGGAAGAAAAGGCCCGTAAGAACAGCACCAAGGTCATCCCTTGAACCGGTGCTCCAACTGCTGCGGAGGCGTGGTAAGTTAAGTTACCACTCGCAATATTCATAACGCCCCATAGAATCATGCCGATAATCATAATAATGAAAAAATAAACGGGAAACGTTAAGAATGATGCGGATTCGCGCATTCCACGCAAATTTAACGCCATGATGGCGATGACAATCAGTACGGCAATCAATACTTGATAATTAGCTAGCGCCGGAATCGCCGACGTGATTGCTTCAGTACCAGAAGTGACGGAAACCGCTACGGTCAGCATATAATCAACCAGCAGTGATCCCCCGGCAACTAATCCGGCTGGCCGCCCCCAGTTCGTACTTGCCACCACGTAGGCGCCACCGCCAGATGGATAAGCCCGAATAATTTGTCGGTACGACATCGTAATAGCAAACAACAGCACTAACACAAGCGCCGCCACGTACAATTGATACATCAACGCGGCCGCTGAAAGTGTAATCAAAACGGTCGTAATCTGTTCAGTACCGTAAGCCACCGATGATAGCGCATCTGACGATAGCAGCGCCAGTGCCTTGAACTTGGTGAGTGCTTGCCCACCCTCGTCCATGGTTTTTAACGGTTTCCCAATAACTAACCGCTTTAAATAACGCCACATGATAATAACTCCTTTATTCCAAAATAATTATCCCAAAGTAAACTGAGTCAAAGTAGATTCTACTACTTTACCCTGCCAAATACTACCAGTTAAATGTCGGGTGCTTCACCGCACCCACATTTTGCGTTAACGACTAATCCTACCGCTCTAATATGGATAAATCAATACCTTTATTCTAGTCGATTCACACCCTAACAGCACTAAAAAAGCACTTACTCAGCCGAGTAAGTGCTTAATGTTACGATTTGTTTACATCATACCGCCCATACCTGGGTTTGGTGCGGCTGGTGCAGCTGGTGCATTTTCTTCAGGTTTTTCAGCGACAACGGCTTCAGTCGTTAAGAGAAGGGCTGAAACAGAAGCGGCATTTTGTAAAGCAGAACGCGTTACCTTAGTTGGGTCCACGATACCAGCTTTGATCATGTCAACCCATTCATCAGTTGCGGCGTTGAAACCAACACCTGGCTTTTGTTCCTTCATCTTTTCAACGATAACAGAGCCTTCCAAACCAGCATTTTCAGCGATTTGGCGAACTGGTTCTTCCAAAGCACGTTTAACAATGTTGATCCCAGTTTGAACGTCACCAGTTTCCTTCAATGCAGCAACATCTTTGATAACGTTAATCAAAGCAGTACCACCACCAGCAACAAAGCCTTCTTCAACGGCGGCCCGAGTTGCGTTCAAAGCATCTTCAATCCGGTATTTACGTTCCTTCAATTCAGTTTCAGTAGCGGCACCGACACGAACAACGGCAACCCCACCAGCTAATTTAGCTAAACGTTCTTGTAACTTTTCTTTGTCAAAGTCAGAAGTTGTTTCACCGATTTGGTTACGGATAAATTCAACCCGTTCTGAGATAGCATCCTTGGAACCAGCGCCTTCAACAATGGTGGTGTTATCCTTAGTAACCGTAACTTTGTTGGCTTGACCTAATTGATCGATGGTCGTGTCCTTCAATTCAAGGCCAAGGTCGTCAGTGATAACCGTCCCGCCAGTTAAGATAGCGATATCTTGTAATTGTTCCTTACGCCGATCACCAAAACCGGGTGCCTTAACGGCGACAACGTTAAACGTCCCACGCATCTTGTTCAAGACTAAGGTTGGTAAAGCTTCACCAGAAATGTCATCAGCAATGATCAACAATGGCTTGCCTTGTTCAACGATGGATTGTAATAGTGGTAAGATATCTTGAATGTTTGAAATCTTCTTATCAGTAATTAAGATATATGGATTGTCAAGATCCGCCTCCATCTTATCATTATCAGTAACCATGTATTGTGATAAGTAGCCGCGGTCGAATTGCATCCCTTCAACAACGTCTAAGCTAGTATCAACACCACGTGATTCTTCAATCGTGATAACACCGTCATGACCAACTTTTTCCATGGCTTCGGCAATCAATTTACCAGTTTCTTCACTTGCTGAAGATACAGAAGCGATTTGCGCAATATCTTCTTGCGTCTTAACTTCGTGTGCCATAGCGTGTAATGAGTCAACCGCCGTCTTAGTAGCTTCTTCAATCCCACGACGAATGCCAACAGGGTTAGCACCGGCCGTAACGTTCTTCATACCTTCATTAACGATTGATTGTGTTAAGACCGTTGCAGTAGTCGTCCCATCACCAGCGATGTCATTAGTCTTTGAAGCAACTTCAGAAACTAACTTAGCACCCATGTTTTCGAAATGATCGTCTAATTCGATCGCCTTAGCAATCGTTACACCATCATTAGTAATTGTTGGTGAACCATATGATTGTTCCAAAACAACGTTGCGACCCTTAGGACCTAACGTTGACTTAACTGTGTCAGCTAATTGATCGACACCTTTTAGCATCGCTGAACGTGCATCTTCAGAGAACTTTAATTCTTTAGCCATTATCTCTATTCACCTCATGAATTTAATTTATTTTAAGTTGCGCAATTTAAATGGATTAGTCTTCGATTGCAACAATATCTTTTTCGTGCAATACCAAATACTTAGCACCTTGATACTTGACTTCGGTACCGGCATACTTATCGAATAATACTTGATCGCCGACCTTCACGCTGGGGTCAACTTTTGTCCCGTTATCTAAAACACGACCGTCATTGACGGCAACAACCTTACCGCTTTGGGGCTTTTCCTTAGCGTTATTGGCAATGACAATACCGCCAATTGTTTGTTCTTCTTCTTCTTGTTGTTGCAAGATAACGCGATCTCCTAATGGTTTTAACACGTGAATCCCTCCATTTATTCTTTTTTAGCACTCCTCAACCTCAAGTGCTAATTACATTGTCAACTATATCATTTTAATTCAAGATTGCAAGTGATTTGTCAATTATTAGTCAAAGAATGTCAAATCGACTATAATGAATACTATTGAAGTATCAATAAATCTTAAATCAAACTTTTAAAAGGACGTGACTTGATGGTTAATCGCCGCCAATCAATCTTTATTCTTATCATCTACTTTATTATTTACGCACTACCGAGCGTCCTTGTGACTGCTTTCCATCAGCTAGGGGCCCAAGTATTCGTGATTCAAACGGTCGACTACTTAGTCGGTGCAATCCTACTCATCTGGTTGGCGAGTCGCATGCGGACAAAAAACGTTGTTGAAAAACAACCAAGTAACTGGTTCATGACGTTCATCTGGGGATTGATCGGTCTTGTCCTAGTCATCGTTGGTCAAGTCATCATTTTAAAAATGACGGCTTTACTGGGACAGTCAACAGCGTCAACCAACACGACCACCCTCTTAACTGTTGGGCAACAATATCCCGCTTTCTTCTTAGCCATCATTGTCGGTGCCCCGATTATGGAAGAAATCGTCTTCCGCAAAGTTATCTTTGGCAATCTAAGTGCGGTTACTGGTCAGATTGGAGCGGCCTTGATTTCTAGTGTGCTATTTAGCTTTGCACATGCGGATGGTCACTTTATCCTCTATGCCTTTATCGGGTTATTATTCTGCTGGTTATACCAGCACACCGGTCGGATTCAAACATCGATGACGGCTCACATCCTAATGAACGCATCGGTTGTGTTACCCACATTATTAGGCTTACTGCACTAGTATCATTACTAGGTAGCGCTAACCTAGCGTTTCAACGTTAATTTTCACCGAATATTTATACGTTACAATCAATGATTCGTGATCTAAGTATGTTAAAAAGGCTTCCCTGAATAATTCAGAGAGGCCTTTTTATAGCCATTTAATTTCAAAGATAAAGCGAGTTATTAATCTTCAGTCTCATTTTCATCGTCATTACCATTGTCACCTAATTGCTGACCGTAATGTTCAATGAAGTAGATCAATGTTTGTAATTCGTTGGTCAAATCAACGTTCTGAACCCGTACTGTCTCAGGAACGGAGATTCGTAACGGCGTAAAGTTCATGATTCCTTTGACGTTTGCATCAACCAAGTCATCGGTAATTTTCTGAACAACCGTGGTTGGCACCGTTAAGATAGCAATCTCAATCTGTTGTTCGATCAATTGCTTTTTGAGCTCCGTCATTGGGTACACTGGAACCCCACTTTGGACTGTATTGGCAATCGCCTCGTTGACATCAAATGCTGCTGAAATGCGGACATTACTGTTTTTGTGAAAATTAAAGTTCAGTAGGGCGTGGCCCAAATTACCGACCCCAATTAAAGCAACATTCGTTAAGGTGTCTTGATTTAAAATCTTTTTGAAAAATGCAAGTAACGTTTCAACATCGTATCCATACCCTCGTTTGCCGAGCGCCCCAAAATACGAGAAATCTCGCCGAATCGTTGCTGAATCTACTTTAACCGCCTCGGACAACTCGGTCGATGAGACCCGCTTCTTATCTGCATCTAGCAAGATATTTAAATAGCGGTAATAAATCGGTAACCGTTTTGCCGTTGCCCGTGGAATTTTTGTTTCTGCCATTCGGACGTGTCCTCCTAATTAAAAGTTTGTGAATTTGCTGACACTATTCTAGCATAACGCGTGACTTTGTGAAATAATAATTACTTATTATTCCGAATAATTGGGTCAGGCCGTTACAATATGCTACAATTATGTCACGAATTAAATGTGAAAGGAGCTTAATAAAGCGTGATTTTACTACAAGTACAGCAAGTTATGCGGCGTTTTGGCGCCGATGTCTTGTTCGATAACGTACAAATGGATATTCAAGAACACGCTCGGGTGGCCCTTGTCGGTCGAAACGGGGCCGGAAAATCAACCTTACTTAAAATGATTGCCGGCGAAACGGTACCGGACGAAGGCCATATTTCAATGCGCAAGGGCTTAACAATCGGTTACTTGGCGCAAGACCAAGGACTGGATAGTAACAATACGATTTGGGAAGAAATGAGTAGTGTCTTTGCTGAGTTACATGCCATCGAAAAACGGATGCACCAGCTCGAAAATCAATTGAGCGACCCCGCAATCATGAATGATGAGCAGGCTTATCAACAGACCCTGAAAACCTATGATCAGATTCAAACTGAATTTCAACAAAAAAACGGGTACGGCTACCAAGCTGAGATTCGGGGCGTGTTGCACGGCTTCCAATTCGACGCCGATGTGTACGATAAGTCGGTGACGGCACTATCCGGTGGACAAAAGACCCAGTTGGCCTTGGCCAAGTTGTTACTTGAAAAACGGGACTTGCTTATCCTTGACGAACCGACGAACCACTTGGACGTCGAAACCCTTACTTGGTTGGAAAGCTATCTCCAGTCTTACTCTGGTGCGCTGCTAATCGTTAGCCATGACCGTTATTTCTTAGACCGGGTCGTTAACGAAGTCTATGACTTATCACACCATGAAATGGTGCACTACACTGGTAACTACGACCAGTTTGTGCAAGAAAAAGCGGCTCGAATCCAAGCACAATGGAAACATTATGAAAAGCAACAAGCGGAGATCAGCAAGCTTGAAGACTTTGTTAATCGTAACATCGTGCGTGCTTCTACGACAAAACGGGCCCAGGCTCGGCGTAAGCAGTTAGCAAAGATGGACTGCCTTGACCGCCCTGATAGTGACGAGAAGACTGCCCACTTTGGCTTTCATGCGGCTAAACAAAGCGGCAACATTGTGTTGACCGTCAAAGATGCAGCCGTGGGCTATGATGGTCAGATTCTTTCGGAACCCGACAACTTGAATATTAAGAAACATGAAGCTATTGCCATCGTTGGACCGAACGGTATTGGAAAATCGACTTTCCTAAAGAGTATTTTGGGACAGATTCCATTCATTAAAGGCCAGGCCGTTTTTGGCACCAACGTCGTTACGGGCTACTACGATCAAGAGCAACGTAATTTAAACGACAAAAAAACCGTCCTCAGTGAACTTTGGGATGAACATCCCACCACTCCTGAAAAAGACATTCGTACCATTTTGGGCAGTTTTCTCTTCACTGGTGAAGATGTTGATAAACCCGTTCATGCCCTATCTGGTGGAGAACGAGCCCGGTTACTGTTGACCAAACTTGCCATGCAAAATGACAACTTCTTAATCTTAGATGAACCAACTAACCACTTGGATATCGATAGCCGTGAAGTTTTGGAAGTCGCCCTCAACGACTTTGACGGCACCCTTTTGTTCGTGTCACATGACCGCTACTTCATTAACCAAGTCGCCACGAGTGTCGTAGAGGTTTCTCCGGAAGGCACGGAACTCTTCTTAGGTGATTACGACTACTACATCGACAAGAAACAAGAGCAAGCTGAAATCGCGGCTGCGGCTGCTAGCCAAGCGGCCGAAAAAGCTGCTGAAGCCGGTGCAGCGGATTCAACCAGTGCCACAACTGCTGCTCCCCGCTCCAAAGGCCAGCAAAATTACCAAGCCAGCAAGCAGCAACAACGTGAAAAACGCAAGCTTGAGCGCTCAGTTGCCGCCCTGGAAGAACAGATGACTGCCTTAGATGAACAAGCCACACAGATTCAAACTGAAATGGCGCAACCTGAAGTATCGGCCGATGTTGGTAAACTACAAGACCTACAAAAAGAACTTGAAGCCATCAATACTCAACAAGAACAAGTTGAAACCGAATGGACCGAACAAGCTGAAGCTTTAGAAGAATTGAGCTAATTTTCCAACGACTCATCAGATAAAAATAATAGTCGCCTCAAGAATTAATATAATTCTTGAGGCGACTATTATTTTGCCCCTATCCGCGGCATAAATCATGATTGAAAGAGGATGATTCCTAGAATCAAAAATGACCAGCTTAAGCCCGCTGGAAACAGTTCAAGTTAGTGTAAACTTGCTTAGTTAGTTCGTCCTACACCGACCTCCAGTCGGGATAGCGTTCGAATGGCTGACAAGGATATACCCAACTTTTGCTGAATTTGTCGTTGTTTTTCATAAACGTTAATTTTATCAATCAACTGTCAGATTGAAAAGGTCTTGTGATAACTCACTATTTCTGAATTACCGTAGTAATAATTGAATATTTCGAAAAAGTGGAGAAGGCACTCTGATATTTAACTTAAAGGGTTCAGTATCAAAATAGCCAACGACAAATTGTACTGAGTTCAGTGGCCGTTCATCAGCCATTCGAGCGGCTTCCCGACTGGAGAGGCTGGGTGACAATGCTCAGTAGCCAAATTATTCTTAGCTGGAAGTGGGTTGCTTCCGGCTTAGAATAAGACTCGTATTTGAGATGACGCGGGTTATGCGTTAGCTCAAATCGACGTCGGCTTACGTTCCAGCAATTGTCACCCAGCCCCGGAGGTCGGAATCGGACGCGCATTGCTGACGAACAGGAATCCACCTAACCGGCACCTTTCAATCATAATTAATGAAAAGATACTAAAACGGGTGTGAAAAGGACTGACTTTTCACACCCGTTTATAACTGCTTCATTACTTCAACATACCTGGCATCCAATCAAATTCTAAGCTTGGATCGGCATTCAGCGCCGCGTCGCCGAATTGGTGATGCTGATATTGAACATAGCCCGCAGCACCAATCATGGCACCATTATCACCGCATAACTTTAGAGGCGCTAAGATTAGTTCGGTGTCAGGAAAAGCGGTTGGTAAATCTTGTTGTAACCGTTCACGTAGCCCCTGATTAGCTGCAACGCCACCGGCTAAGACTAATTGCTTAACTGGATATTGTTTGAGGACTCGTAACGTTTTACTCATCAGAACATCAACCACGCTGGCCTGAAAGCTAGCCGCTAAATCGTTCTTATCCAGAGTCGCGCCAATTTGATCTGCGTGATGGACCGTATTGATGAACGCACTCTTCAGCCCACTAAAACTAAAATCGTAATTATCTTCATCAATCATTGCTCGCGGAAATTTGAAAGTGTCGTGACCTGCATGTGCCATCTCGTCAATGACTTTACCTGCCGGATATGGAACACCCAATACCCGACCGATTTTATCATAAGCTTCTCCAGCCGCATCGTCACGTGTCTCACCAATAATCTCAAACTGCCCATCTGCTTGCATGTAGACCAATTCAGTATGACCGCCAGAAACTAATAGTGCCATTAGCGGAAATTCGAATGGCTTAACAAACCGAGCGGCATAAATGTGCCCGGCCATATGGTTAACTGGAATCAGCGGTAATTGGTGCGCGTATGCCACTGTCTTAGCTGCATTAACACCGACTAACAGTGCCCCCACTAGACCGGGGCCATACGTCACGGCAACAGCATCAAGGTCAGCATACGTCACGTGTGCCTCTTGAAGTGCGGCTTCAATACAAATTGTAATTTGTTCAATATGATGACGGCTGGCAACTTCAGGAACCACGCCACCAAACCGTTTGTGACTATTAATCTGCGTTGCAATCACGTTGGATAAAATCTCATGGCCATCTTTGATCACTGCCACACTAGTCTCGTCACAACTGGACTCAAACGCTAAAATCAAGTTTTGTTTTTCCACGGTTCCCATCCTTTTAATTAATCATTTTAC
The DNA here is from genome assembly GCF_022549155.1 of Lactiplantibacillus sp. ME-2. Taxonomy (NCBI): domain Bacteria; kingdom Bacillati; phylum Bacillota; class Bacilli; order Lactobacillales; family Lactobacillaceae; genus Lactiplantibacillus; species Lactiplantibacillus sp. ME-2. The sequence goes on along the minus strand of NZ_JAKZEQ010000017.1, from coordinate 41,511 downwards.
GCATGATCCACGCATCTTCTTCGGGATCATGATAATATTCCTTACGCGTGGCAATCTGGTCAAAGCCGCATTGCTGATACAAGCGCTGGGCGGCGAGATTACTAGCCCGGACTTCTAGGAATACGGACCCTGCCGATAATTGTGCTAAGCAGGCTGTTAATAACCACCGCGCATGCCCTTGACGCTGATAGGCCGGATCAATTGCAATATTCGTAATTTCGGTCTCATCAAGCACTGTCGAGCGGCTGACAAACCCGATCAGTTCATCCTGCCACCGTAATAAATCATAGTGTACCGTTGGTAACGCCATGTCCGCCGCAAACGTCGCTTGCCGCCAAGGTGCGCCACCGGGATATGCTAATGTCGCTAACTGGTAACAAACTTGGACGGCCCGACCCGCGTCAAGCTGCGTACTGGCGACAAGCTGTCGTTCAGTCATCCGTAGCTACCGGAATACGATAAGTCATATCAATAGCATCTTCATGGTCGCCAAAATAGTACCGTTTCTTGATACCAGTCTTTTCAAACCCTAAATCGCGGTAAAGTTGTTGCGCAATCGTATTACTGTAACGAACCTCAAGGGTCACCGTTTGGTAATGCAACTTACGCGCCCGCTTCATCATGACTTGCATCATAAAATGGCCTAGTCCTTGGCCTTGAACATCAGGATGTACAGCAATATTGGTGATATGTGCATCTTGGCGGCGATCATCAAAGACACAACCACAAAAAGCGACGAGGCGATCTTCATGACGCATCACAATATAGAAACGACCGCTCTGTCGGCGAAGTTCCGTCTTAAACGCATTTTCATCCCACGGTGTCTGTCCCGCATATACGGCCCGTTCAATAGCTAGCATCTCGGGCACATCGGTAATCAGTGCGCGTGAGACATAGTAATTGACTTCGCCCACTTTAACGATGTGATTTTGAATGGCCAATACACGTTGGCGACGTTGATTGCCACCGGTGGTCATTTTTTGAAAGTACTCCTTAAATTTTCTCAACATAGGGCGCATGTTCCTTTTCTGGGTGCTTGGCTTGCCAATCACGTTCAGCTTGCGTTAAACGCAAATAGTTCGGCACAAAGTTATGAATTTCACTCACGGGTGTCAGCGTTCGACCCATCAAACCTAGTACTACGGCTTGGGGCAAGTCAAGTTGTGGGGCTGCACGAACGAACTGCTTGGCTAACGATTGCTGCAAAGCATCCGCATATTGATCGACATCCGCGCCGACAAAGGTAATTGGTTCATCATAACTAGCTAATCGTTGGCCCCACTCGGTCACACTGATATGTTGATCAGCGATAACGGCAACTGGACGCTGGTTCTTAATCCGATATAACCCGGCAAAGATGTTGTCACGACGCGCATCAAATAACGGCGCCACTAATTGGCCTTCCGTCACAATGTTGCCAGCTAACACGGCCAAACTCGATACACCAACTAAGGCTTTATCTAATGTAAAGGCAAGTGTTTTAGCAGTCGTCACGCCAATTCGCAACCCCGTATACGACCCTGGTCCGGCAGCAACGACGATCCGGTCTAAATCAGCTGGTGCCAATTTAGCTTGAGCCATGGCTTGTTCAATAATCGGTAATAATGTACTACTGTGGTTACGGCCAACATTAGTGGTCGTTGTGGCCAAGATCTGGGTATCTTCTAATACCGCGACACTCAATGGCCGATTCGAAGTATCAATCGCCAACAACTTCATAATTTTAAAAAACTCCTCATTTTGAATTACTTCACATATCTTATCATAATTTACTTACTTTGAAAGCTTTACGGTAGTAACCAACCAATTCAATCCAGAAACAATCAACAACTATCCTGACCAGTTTCCACTCATACTTACCAATCACTGAATTGAAAACCGAATGTAAATATTATTTACATAACTTATACATATACTTCACTAATCCTTGTCCGCACATTTACAATACCTTGTTATGCTACACAAGTAACTAAAATTACTTGGAGGTAATTGGAAACTATGTCAAAAGTTAGTAAGTCATTATTAGGTCTTTCATTCATTTCGGTTTTAGGTTTAGGACTCGCAGGTTGCGCTAGCGGAACCAGTGCTAAATCTGGTGGTAGCAGTACGGATAGCAGCAAAACCATCACGGTGGTCTTCTATCCTAACGAATCAGCCAAGAGTTTTGCTGGTTCCCGTACGGCCATTAAGCAAGCAGTTGAAAAGGCAACGGGTAAGACGGTTAAATTACAAACCACGACCGACTATAACGTTGCGATTCAAGCAATTGCATCCGGCAAAGCTCAAGTCGCATACATGGGGGCTAACGGTTATATCCAAGCACACCACAAGAGCAAAGATGTTGTACCTTTTGCCGCACAATCTGATGCTAAAGGTACCTTGAAAGACGCTACTTATAACTCCTACTTAATGGTACAACAAAAAGATGCCAAAAAGTATGAAGAAAACGGTAAGTACAGTATTAAGAACGTCAAAGGCAAGAAGATGTCTTATGTTTCCAACAGTTCAACTTCAGGCTTCTTAGTACCAACGGCTGAAATCTCACGTGAATTCAACATCAAAACCGCTGACCAAGATAAATTAACTCAAAGCGGATCATTCTTTAGTAAAGTGCTCTATGGTGGCTCTCATCAGGGTTCCGCGGTCAACTTAATCAAGGGGGATGCGGATGTCGCTGCCTTTGATGATGCTGATTTAATGCCATACTTAAACGTTACCAAGGGATCATGGGACAAGGTCGGCTCAACTTTCACTGTTAAGGATAACGCCGAAGCGCCATTTACAAGTTTAGCCGGCAAGTCGGTCGTTAACATTGCCATGATGCCTGTTCAACAAGGCCCATGGGTATACAATACCAAGGCCCTCAGCAAGGATGATCAAAAGAAGATCGCCACTGAGTTCACGTCGAAGTCCTTTGCCCAAAACAAAAAGATCTTCTCTGAACCAAATGCGAAGACACCAATGATGTTCCCTAAGAAATCAGAAAAGTCCAAATTAGTTAATGTTACCGACAAGTGGTACGCGCCAACGCATAAGTTAGTAGGTTACTAAACCACGTACCATTAGTTCACAATGAAAGGATTTGCCAATGCTCAAGGTTATTCAGCTAGATAAAACATATGGTTCCAATAAGCATTCGCTCAAAGCAGTCAACTTCACAGCTAAACCGGGCGAAGTAACTGCCATCATCGGCCCGTCTGGTGCTGGTAAAACAACTATTTTACGGAGTATCAATCAGTTGATCCGCGATGATAGTGGTCAAATTTTGCTCGATGACACTGACATTCGTCAAGCGAACAAAGCTGAATTACGCAAAGTTCGTCATCATATCGGCATGATTTTCCAAAACTACAATCTGATCAGTCCGTTAACGGCCCTTGAAAATGTTCTGCATGGCCGATTAGGCGCTAAATCAACAGTTGCTGGCATGCTCGGCCTTTACAGTAGCGCCGAAAAACAAGAGGCGCTACAACTACTCGACGAAGTAGGGTTAAAAGAATACGCCTACCAACGTTGCGATCAATTAAGTGGTGGCCAACAACAACGGGTCGGGATCGCACGGGCATTAATGCAACATCCTAAGATGATTTTATGTGATGAACCGATTGCTTCCCTAGATCCCAAATCAACGACCATTGTCATGGACATTCTACGGCGATTGGCAAAGGAAAAACAACTGATTATCCTCATTAATCTACATCAGGTCGATATCGCAATGGCGTACACCGACCATATCGTCGGCATTAACAGCGGCGCCATCGCTTTCGAAGGCGCCACTAATGAAGTTGACGACGCGGTCTTACAACACATTTATCGCCAACCTGACCAATCAACGGCGGTGGCTGCCAATGAAAACTAATCCAATGACACCGCAACGCTTTTTTCGGCAACGTCGGTTGCGATTATCAGTTGTTTTGCTCATTTTAATTGGCATCTACGTCTTATCCATGGCCCTCGTTAATTTTCAGGCGTGGGCTTCAATCAGTAAGATTCCAGCGGGCTTAATGTGGTTGTTTACCAACTTTATTCCGACAAGTCGTTCGATTTCTTATCTGGGACCGATTCTTTATCAGCTGTGGCGGACCTTGCTCGTGGCAATTTCATCAACCATGGTCGCTAGTCTCTTCGCCCTGATCTTTGCGATTCTCGGTGCTAAGACGACCACCCCAACGCCTGTCCTCCGCTGGATTATTCGTTTTGGTGCTTCACTCTTACGTAATATTCCGGTGGTCGCTTGGGCGATGATTCTTCTGTTTTCTTTTAAACAGAGTGACTTTACGGGCTTCTTGGCACTGTTCTTTATGACGCTAGGCTATCTAACACGGGCCTTTACTGAAACTATTGAGGACCTCGATGCCGAAAAGCTTCAAGCACTGCAAGCCGTTGGCGCCAACTATTTCCAATGTGTCTTCTGTGGGGTGTTACCCGAAGCCGCTAGTACCTTGACTAGTTGGATTCTCTACATGATTGAAAACAACTTACGGGACGCAACCTTGGTCGGACTCTTGACGGGTACGGGTGTTGGTTTTCTCTTTGACTACTATTTTAAGGCGTTCCGCTATGACGCTGCTGGTCTAATTGTTTTGTTAATTGCGATTTTAGTCATTGTTTTAGAATTGACATCTAATCGAATTCGGAGGGCAATTGCATGATTGAAAACAGTCAACCCAAAACACAAGTACTTCAACCGTCAGCACCACCAACCCGGTCGATTTCGTTGGTGACTCGGCCCCGCAAAATCCTGCGAGCCGTTATGATTGGCCTAACGCTTATCAGTGTCTATTCATTAGTCACACTCAATAATGCCAACCTGAACATCATTGACGCTTTGCATAGCTTAGGTCTCAACCTGAATGCTATGTTCTTACACCCTAGCGTTGGTCAAGACACACTGGGGCAACTCTTACGGGCCCTAATGACTAGTGTTTCATTAGCAATGTTGACGACTTTGTTAGGAGCGCTAATCGCCTTCTTCATTGCCGTCGGTGCTGCCCGTAACTTAGCACCCAGTTGGTTAGCTACTAGTATTAAAGCAGTCATGGCCTTTATTCGTGCCATTCCAACGATTTTATGGGTGTTAATTTACTCCGTAGTCATGGGATTAGGTGCTAGTGCCGCCGTGGTCGGCTTGACCTTCCACAGTGTAGCGTACTTGGTTAAGGCTTATTCTGAAAGTATTGAAGAAACCTCACAAGATACGATTGAAGCGTTAAAGGCGAGTGGCGTGGGTTTTTGGCCGATTGTTTTTCAGGCCATTCTCCCGTCAATCATTCCAGCACTTCTTAGCTGGACGTTCATCCGGTTTGAAATTAACTTTGCCAATGCGGTCGCCGTTGGTGCTGCAGCCGGTGCTGACGATATCGGTTACTACCTCTTCATGGCTGGCAGTTTCTACTTCGATTTCCATGAAGTTGGTTTGATTGTCTACCTACTCTTGGGTGTCGCAATCGTGCTCGAACTGGTTTCTATGCGGTTACGTGGCCACTACTTAAAGAACAACTAAGTAAATTCAAAGGAGTTTTCATCAATGACAATTAAAGCAGTAATTTTTGACTGGGCCGGCACGACCATTGACTATGGCAGCCGGGCGCCCATCGTGGCTTTCCAAAAAGCCTTTGCCAACGTTGGTATTCAAATCTCTGAAGCTGAGATTCGCCAAGATATGGGACTAGATAAGTACACCCATATCCATAAAATCATGGATTTACCGGCCGTTCAAAACGACTGGCAGGCGCGTTTCCAAGTCTTACCGACTGAAGACGACTGCAATCAAATCTTTAGCAACTTCAAGGCAATCTTGCTTAGCTCCCTGACTGAATTCGGACAATTAAAGCCCGGCATGTCAGCTGTAATTGACTATTTGACCGCTCACAATATCAGCTATGGCACGACCACCGGCTATGACGCTGAAATGTTAGCTCTGGTCTTACCGATTGCAGCTAAGCAAGGCTATCGTCCCGCCGTCAACATCACTTCAGAACAAACTGGTGGTGTTGGTCGACCAGCGCCGGCAATGCTTGCGTTAGCAGCTGAACAGCTCACAATCACCGATCCAACAACCGTCATGAAAATTGGGGATTCCGTTAATGATATCTTAGAAGGCAACAACGCCGACGCAGTCTCTGTAGGGATTATTGATGGTAGCAACATCATGGGACTTTCTGAGTTAGCCTTCAACGCCCTTAGCCCCGCCGAACAAGCTGAACGACGAGCCCACGTCACTGCCGCTTATCAACGCGCTGGTGCCGATTACATTTTACAATCGATGGCTGAATTACCGGCATTGCTTGATCAAATCAATCAACCGGTTGCCACTGATCATTAGCAGACAAGGAGCCCGATTTTTATGAAACAACCTTATTTACTCCTAACACCCGGTCCACTCAGTACGACTGCCAGTGTTAAGGACGCAATGCAAATTGATTATTGTACTTGGGATAGTGACTATCGGCACGTCACCGAAACCATTCGGCAACAAATCTTAGCTATGGCCCAAGCCAATCCAGAAAACTATACGACCGTCCTACTACAAGGAAGCGGCAGTTTTGGTGTTGAGGCCACCATTGGCACAGCAGTACCACGGACCGATGCAACTTTAATGATTGCCATTAACGGCGCATATGGGCATCGAATCAGTCAAATCGCAGAATATTACGATATTCCACATATCGACGTTGTGTTCAACGAAGATGAAGCCGTCGATCCGGTTCGGATTGAAGCAACCTTAGCTGACCATCCGGAGATTACCCACTTCGCAACCGTTCATAGCGAAACGACAACTGGGATTCTCAACCCAATCGAAGCCTTAATGCCTATCATGCATGAACACGGGATCGTAACGATCATCGATGCCATGTCCAGTTTAGGTGGCGTCCCGATTAGCATTGATGAATTGGATTGTGACTACTTGATTAGTAGTGCCAACAAGTGTGTGCAAGGCGTGCCCGGTTTTGCGTTCATCATTGCAAAACAAGCGACCTTGGCCCACACTGCTGACAACGCTCGTTCACTTTGTCTAGATCTCTACGACCAATGGCAAGCCATGACCAAGCAACCAGGAAAATGGCGCTTCACTTCGCCAACCCACGTGGTACATGCCTTTGCGCAAGCACTCATTGAATTGCAAGCAGAAGGCGGCGTGACACCACGCTACCAACGTTACCGTGCTAGTCAACAACTCCTTAGCGACGGCTTACAAGCGCTAGGTTTTGAATTAGTGATTGATCCAGCCATTCAAGGGCCCATCATTACGTCATTCAAATACCCGAACGTCGACTTTGATTTTGCTGACTTCTATCAGTTCATCAAGCAACGCGGCTTCGTCATTTATCCTGGGAAGGTTTCAAATATCCCTAGCTTCAGAATTGGTACCATCGGTGATGTTGATACAACTGATATTCAACGACTCTTAACAATTATCGGTGATTATCAACAACTTCACCGCTAACTGCATTGATCAATCTAAAAGGTGCGTGCCAAGGACTCAATCCTGACATGCACCTTTTTTGACGACCACAAAAGCGGCTTTGAAATCTATTGACGAGATTTCAAAGCCGCTTTCAATTATCAGCTAACCGATACTAGTCACGATCATCGTAGCCATTGGGATGCTTCTGCGTCCAAGCCCACGCTGTTTCAATAATATCGTTAACATTGTCATAATTTGGTTGCCAACCTAGCACGTCACGCGCCTTATCACTCGCCGCAACCAATGAGTCTGGATCACCAGGCCGCCGTGGTGCTAGCTTAGCTGGAATTGGTTGCCCGGTAACTTCACGAGCAGCCGCTAACATTTGTTTGTTAGAGAAACCAGTTGAAGAACCCAGGTTAAAGGCATTACTGTCATTTCCTGCAGCCAAGTACTTCAAAGCCAAGATATGTGCATCAGCTAAGTCGACAACATGCACATAGTCACGCACATTCGTCCCATCCGGCGTATTATAGTCATCGCCGAAGATTTTAAGTTCATCGCGTTTTCCTTGCGCAACTTGTAAAATGATTGGAACCAGATGTGTTTCAGGGCCATGATCTTCGCCAATACTGCCATCTGGCTTGGCACCCGCAACGTTAAAGTAACGTAACGCGACAAACTTAATACCATAGGCAACGTCCGCCCAGTGCATAATTTGTTCCATCATTAACTTGCTAGCGCCATACGGGTTGATTGGTAACTGTGGATCAGTTTCTTTAATTGGAATCTGCTTAGGTGTCCCATAAGTAGCGGCCGTTGATGAGAAGACGATTTGCTTCACATCATGGGCCTGCATCGTTTCAAGTAACGTGATCATCCCACCAGTATTGTTATCAAAGTACTTCAGTGGCTTACTCATTGATTCTGGTACGATTGAAAAGGCGGCAAAATGCACGACAGCTTCAATGTCCTCAGTATCAAAAACGTGATTCAAAAAATCCGCATCCCGCAAATCACCCTGATAAAACTTGGCCGCCGAATTAACAGCAGCACGGTGTCCCGTGACCAAATTATCAACGACCACGACGTCCGTACCGTGTTCTACTAACCGATCGACCATGTGAGAACCAATGTAGCCAGCTCCCCCTAAAACTAAAATTGACATAATGAACCTCCCCTGTATGGATGTATTAATCATAGCATACTGAATCGCCAGCGACTCTAATAAAAACGTGCGTTCTAATCGACCAAGTCGCTCACGATCACATCATTAACACACTAGTGTAAATACCAACCCAGCAAATTACTGAATCGGCTCTGGTAAAGTCCGCCATTGAATCGTGACCTCACAACACTTCTCATCATCAACTTCGATCAAATGACTCGTCGTGACCTGATCGGCCACTTCGCTCGGTAAGATGTTCGCATGAGCAGTCACCGTTTGCCCGTACTTGACTTCATTTTCATAGCGAACATCAACGTGAACTAAATCATGTTGAAGCAAGAACGTCGCGGGTAGCGTATCTACGAGCCAATCAAAATAGTGTGCATTATTAACATGCCGGTTGGGATCAATGTCAAAGAAGCGGACATGGTACGGCTTCGTAATCGTTGTATCGGTCGCTTCAAAACTAATCGGTCGTGGCAAGCGCGGAATGCGCTTGACGACTTCCGACTGATACGGCGCGACCAGTTCTGGTAAAATTTTTACGATTCGCCGGGTCGTTTGACTCATCATGACCCAGATACTCGTAATATAGGCCAGCTGTTGACCATCTGCATCTCGAATCCAAAATTCACGGTAAGCAAAATATGGATTATAAGCACTACCCCGAACGGCAATCGTAACGACTTCGTCTTGGCGGGGCATCCGTGTAATATCGATGGCATATTGCGTGACGACCCAACCGACACCATGGCTTTGCACCATTTCCGTCGTTAAACCAAGGGCGTCGCTTTGATCCTCTGATGCCAGTACGGCAATATCAATTAATGTCGTTAAGGTTGCGCGACCAGTGCGGTCACATTCATAATACGTAATCCGGTGCTGTTCACTGTAAAGACTCGCATTTGCGCCTAAAGTTGCCATTCATCAAGACTCCTCATCGTTGGTATTTAGTTCATGAAATTGATTATAAACGCTTTGCCGGGGAATATTTCGTCGCTTCGCAATCGTCTTAATGGCCACGTTGGGCTTATCTCCGGCTGCAATCAACGCTTCGACTTGGGCTTTGACTGGCAACTGTGCCAATTCATCCGTTGTTTCTGGTTCATCCTTATCCGGATTACCACCGATCAAAAGGACAAATTCGCCCTTTAACTGATGATCCTGCGCCCACGTCACCATTTCAGCCAAGGTTCCACGCGCGAATTCCTCGTAACGCTTAGTCAATTCCCGGCACGCCACAATTGGCCGCGTCCCTTCACAGACGGTCGCTAGGAGGGTCAAGGTCTTGGCAACACGGAATGGCGATTCGTACAAGACCACTGTTTCATGTCGCCGAGCCAATTTAGCCAAATCAGCTTTTTGTTCATTCTTCTTACGCGGTAAAAAGCCGTAGAAATAAAATGGCTGTGGCACTAGGCCAGAAGCAATCAGCGCAGTCAGGCCGGCATTGGCACCTGGTAGTGGCACGACTGGAATATTCGCGGCAATGCAGGCTGCCACAAGTTCTTTGCCGGGATCACTGATTGACGGCATCCCCGCATCGCTAACTTGTGCTAAGTTAACGCCCGTCTGTAATTTTTCAATTAACTGGGGAATCCGTTCTTGGGTGTTATGTTCATGAAAGCTAATTTGTTTCGTTGTAATTTCAAAATGATTCAATAACTTTTGGGTATTCCGGGTATCTTCTGCGGCAATTAGGTCAACCGTTTTAAGCGTCGCCACTGCCCGATAAGTCATATCCTGTAAGTTGCCAATTGGCGTCGGTACTAAGTACAAGGTCCCGATACCCGCATGATCTGCAAAACTTTGTTGTGTTTCCAAAACGTCCTCCTAACAATCCTCTCGACCGTGACTTGTTCCTATGAGTGACTCGTGGTGAAAAGCACAAAAAGTCTGGGACTACTCCCAGACTTTTTCGACTATGCGCGTTCACGTTCACCATAAATGACTTCCAAACAAAAAACGCAGGATTCGTCATCGTCACGCCGTTTGCCGTAAAACTGGTTGCAGACGTGGAAGCCCTCATCATAGAGTTTTTCCAAGTTTTGCCGTGACTTTGAGAGCGTGGTCGTGCTAGCCGCTTTTTTCGGCAATTCATTTTCAATTTCGACCATGTGTTCACGTAAATGTTCATTTTCAATGACCAATTCCGCGTTTTTCTCTAACACCGTTGTCATATCGGCGCGTAACTTAGCCATTTTGTCTAGCATTTGTTGCATCTGTTGTTCCATCTCACCGAAACTATCGTATAAATCACGCTTATCCACGCGCTCACCCTCGTTTTCCTTTATTTAAGCGTTTGTTTGAAAAATCGGCCATAACTTTAACGTTAAGCCTTCTAAGACATTTTGAAAACTAATATTGCTAGCTAGCTGGCGCTTGGCCGTTAAAGCTAGTTCTGTCGCCGCAATCAACTGCTCATCGCTGACTTCAGCCGTTAACCCGGCCAATTCTTTTTGGTACTGACCAAAGGTTAACGCTGTCGTTGCCACCTCAAAATGTAATTGCAATAGATCTTGGAACAAGGCCGCAATTAAATCCAACATAACCAGCTGATGATCAGCGTCCTTAGCCAAACCAACTAAATTGACCTGCACAGCCACAAAACTCCGTGGATCACCCTTAACAGCCTGGTCAAACCACCGCCACAATGCTTGCGCAGCTTGTGGTAACCAATCATCCGCTAGCAACGCCTGCGCCTGGGTCACGCTATTTGTCAGGCCCCGTAACATCTGCGCTTGGTTTGGCGCAATCCCGGCCTGTTCAAACGTCTGCTGTAACGCCTGCGCATTTAATGGTGGGAATTCGATCACCTGGGTTCGTGAAATAATCGTTGGTAGCATCAGTTGCTTATTAGTCGTTAATAACAAGGCCGTGACGTTACCACTTGGCTCCTCAATAAACTTCAATAAGCTATTGGCAGCACTCGCTGTCATCTTCTCCGCATCATTAATGATGAACAGTTTCCGGTTACCTTCGACCGCACTCTTAGAGAATTCAGCTTTTAAGTAACGAACCTGATCAACGTGAATTCGCTGACCCTCGGGAGCCACTGTCACAATATCAGGGTGCGACCCATTAGCAATCCGGACGCACTCCTCACAAGTGCCATCTGGTTCACCATCATTAATATGCAGGCAGAACAACCGTTGCGCAATCCAATGGGCCAGTTCTGGTTGTCCAGCGCCTTCCATCCCCGCGAATAAGTACGCGTGGGCCAGATGGTTCTGGGCGATGATGTGTTTAAATGCCGCTAATAAGCGGGGCTGTTTCGCCGCTAACGTTTGCGCAAATGACTCGGTTGTTGCCATTAATAATCATCCTTCATTAAAATTGGTGAAATTGTTCAATTGGTAGAACAAAGACCGTGGCGCCACCGACTTGAACTTCAACTGGATAGGCAGCTGCGCCATCCATCGTCACGTCTAGATTGACTGGTGGTGTCATAAACTGTTCCCGCGCATGACTCGTTTCTTTAATCATGGCTAAAACTTCATCCACACGGTCATCATCAATACCGATCATAAAAGTGGTATTACCTGAACGTAGGAAGCCCCCCGTCGTTGAGAGCTTCGTGGCCCGAACATTGGCTTCAATGAACTGGCTGCTCAACCGGTTACTGTCCTTATCTTGAACGATTGCAATAATTAATTTCATTGGTCTTCCCCTCCCTTGGATGCCACATAAGTCGGTAACTGTAACGCCATAATCTCTAAGGCCTGCGTCACAACTTGGTCCAATGGCTGACTTGCATCGACGCGCTTGATACGGTCAGGATGATCAGCCAGTAATCTCAAATACGCTGCTTGCACCCGGTGATGAAAACTTAAGGCTTCCACGTCCAAGCGATTAATTTCATTTTGGCGATGTTGTTGAATGCGGTTTAATCCAACGGCAGCATCTACGTCAAAATACAACGTTAAATCTGCGGTTAACCCCGCGGTCGCGAACTGATTCATATCATAAACCGCTTGTTCCCCAATACCACGACCGGCCCCCTGATAAGCGACCGAGCTATCGATGTAGCGATCACACAAGACAAGTTGGTCGTTCTGCAATGCTGGTTGAATGGTTTGGACGATATGTTGTCGCCGTGCTGCCGCATAGAGTAACGCTTCCGTACGGTCGTCCATCGCCGTATTATGACGGTCTAAAATGATTTTTCGAATTGCTTCTGAGATTTGATTCCCGCCCGGTTCACGCGTCACAACTAAGCGATCCCCTAATTGTGGCTGTAATTTGGCCACAATCGCGTTTAAAGCTGACGTTTTGCCGGCACCGTCTGGCCCTTCAAAAGTAACTAATTTTCCTGTCAACATTCCCAATCCCATCTATTTTCTTATATGTAGCAATTGTACTTGATTTTTGAGTACCTGTCTAATACGGTTACCACTAGTGAGGGTACTTTTTCACGATTTTTACGTGGGTCGGCTACTACCAATTGTGGTTTTGATGATTTATTCGGTGAATTGCTAAAAAGTTATTAGGTAGTACTACCCACGATTGATAAATACCGATTTTAGTTTGTTATTCATTAGTAGATACACATCTTCTATTCCAATTGCCGCACCTAGCATGTCTTAATCACAATGCATGACAGATTAACTGGTAAAATAATGCTAGGGTTCTAAATCAAAAACGCACGCCGTAGATTTACAAAAATCAACGACGTGCGTCTTTATTTTGAAACAAGTTATCTCTTAAATCACTAACAGTCTATTTATCAATGACCGAGCGCTGAATCGTCTGCCCATGAACTTGACGTAAACGTGCTTCACGATACAGATATAAATACTTAGCACGCGCTAAGGCGGTCTGCGTAACTAGTTCACTCGTATTATTATCATAGACCGCTTCTTGGTTCTGCTTCGCACGGTCCCAGTCCAACTTAGCGGCATTCAGGGTCGACAATAACTGTTCATCAAAAACTTCCTTGGGATGCTTGATCTTCTGTTTACGTTTAAACATGGTGGCACCTCCAATTACATTTCTTGGCGACCTTCAACTGCTTTGAATAAGGTCATTTCATCCGCATATTGAATATCACTACCAACCGACAAGCCGTGCGCCAATCGGGTCACTTTGATCCCCGCCGGCTTAACTAACCGCGAGATGTACATCGCTGTTGCTTCACCTTCAGGCGTGGCATTGGTGGCAATAATGACTTCCTTGATGGCTTCATTTTGCTGTAGCCGTTTCAATAAACTGGCAATGTTGATATCTTCCGGACCTTTGCCATCAATGGGTGACAATACCCCATGTAAGACGTGATACAGCCCGTTGTATTCCTTAATCTTTTCCATTGCCATGACATCCTTGGCCTCTTCAACAACCAGAACGGTGCTTTGATCACGCGACTTATCCTTACAAATCACACACGGATCATCTTCGGTGATATTACCGCAAATACTACAAAAATGCAGGTCCCGTTTGGCCGCAATCAGCGACTTAGCGAACTCGGTGACGTCATCACCGTTCATATCAATTGTATAAAACGCCAGCCGTGTCGCAGTCTTGCCACCAATGCCGGGCAACTTCATATAACTATCAATCAACTTAGCAATTGGTTCTGGATACTGCATGTACTTACCTCGTTTTTACTGTAATCCCTTAGTATATTTTCCCATCGTACTTTGTGTCTGTTCATCGACCTTAGTCAACGCGTCGTTCACCGCAGCAACGACTAAGTCCTGTAACATATCCACATCATCAGGATCAACAGCATCAGGGTTAATCGTAATATCCTTCATCTTCTTATCACCAGTAAAAGTGACTTTGACCATGTCGTCTGGCGCCGCACCCGTGAAGGTTTGTTCATTTAAAGCCGCTTGTTCGGCTGTCATTTGCGCCTGCATCTTCTTCATTTGTTTCATCATACTTTGCATATTACCCATTCCACGCATCATAATTATCAGTTCCTTTCGTCTTTAGTCCGGCTGTACTTCAACTAAATCACCGAACATATTCTTAGCTTCTTCAACGACCGGTTCTTTGGCCGGTGCTTGTTGCTCTGATGTTGCACCTCCTGGCTGATGAGTGGCCAAATAATCCTTACGAATTTGTGGCCACTGTTCTTTAGGCACACAGACAATCTTGGGTGCCTGTCCCATCAGCCGATCCAAACCATTTCCGAGTGCATCGATCAAGGTCTGGTCATCAATCGCTTTTTGATAAACAAACGCATAGTCAAACGCAACCACAACACCTTCTGAACTGGCCGCAACTGGTTGGGCCACGTGCATTAGGGCCCGCTGCGTCACACTCAAAATGTTCATCAAATCAGTCCAAACATCGCGCACCTTAATGAGATCATTCTTCGTTGCCGCTCCCAGAATAGGATAAATCTGACTGACATTAACCTTCTTAACAACCGGGCCATTACTCGACCGCGGCTTAGCCGGTGCGGGTTTAGTGACACTACCACCTTGAGAACGTAACGTTTTGACCTCGCTTTGCAACTGTTCAACTTGTTGTGCCAGTTTATGCACAGTGGGATCTTCAGGATTGACCGTTGCCGCAGCTACCGGTTGAACGGCCGCTTGACCATCCAACTGAGCTAACTTGACCGTCAACACTTCTAAATAAACGTCGGGGTGCGTCGTGAACCGCATTTGTTGTTGAATATCGTTCAACGTCTTGACCATTTGATACAGGACTTCAGCATCGATTTGCTTGGCAAATGCTTCAAATTGTTGATCATCCTCGCCCATCGCCACACTATCGACCATTTCAGGGGCCTGTTGATAGAGTAACACGTCACGCGTATAACTGATCAAATCTTCAATGAAACGGTTCGCATCTTTACCTTCTTGTAAGATTTGTCGCATCGTCTCTAGTGCCGGCTTCGTATCATGGTCGGTGACCTCACTGACATAGTTAGCCAGCAACTGCTTGGTCACACTTCCCGTCACCATTAACGCATCATCCAACGTAACCGTGTTATCTCCAAACGAAATTACTTGATCCAGAATACTTAAAGCATCCCGCATTCCACCTTCAGCAGCCGCTGCAATGACGCGTAGCGCTTTTTCATCATAGGTCACATCCTTCTCATTGAGGATGTACACCATCCGATCGTAGCTATCCTTAGCTGTAATCCGCCGAAAATCAAACCGTTGCGTCCGTGAAATAATCGTTAATGGAATCTTATGGGGCTCCGTTGTCGCTAAGATAAATATAACGTTAGCCGGGGGTTCTTCTAGCGTTTTGAGCAACGCATTAAACGCGCCAGTCGATAACATATGAACTTCATCAATAATGTAGACTTTATAATCCGCTTGCGTTGGAGCATACTTCGCTTTGTCCCGAATATCACGAATCTCTTCCACGCCATTATTAGAAGCCGCATCAATTTCGATGACATCATTTAGTTGCCCCTTGGTAATCGCCGTACAAGTCTCACATTCATTGCAAGGTTCCCCATCAACAAGATGGTGACAGTTAATTGCCTTGGCAAAAATCTTTGCTGCCGACGTTTTCCCAGTTCCCCGGGGACCGGTAAACAGATACGCATGACTCGTCTGGTGGGTCATAATGGCATTTTTTAGTGTCTGGGTAATCATCTGTTGCCCGACAATCTCATCAAAGCGTTGGGGACGCCAAACCCGATATAGTGCCCGATACATGCGATTCTTCCTTTCTTACATCAGTCATACTTTGGTTATCATTACTTATTATAAGCCATTGTTTAAACGTCCTGAACAGTTAGCTTCCTGGTTGTGCTGCTTCCACTAACGATCAGTGTCGGTTATGCAAATTAAGCATCTAAGCGCACTTGCCAACGAGTCGATGCCCAGGCCTTTAACCACCTTTGTTAGGCGTTTGGTTATTCCTTCAACAAGCAGTGGCTTTAACTATCAGCCTGAAAAGCATCACCCAAATAACGTATTACTACTATAATAATAGGTAAATAAAAATAAACCAACCTATCAGCACGTTCAAAACTAGCACTCAATATTTAATTTAAATAAAAAGCTCTCAACCGAATGGCTAAGAGCTGTTACATTTCATAAAAACAAAAGGCACAAGATGAAGCAAACTTAGTGCTGCTTCCTTCCGGACCTGACACGATTCGTAAATCCACCCTTGCCTTTTGGCCTTGCGGCAAATACTATAATACATGATTTGCGCCACAATTACCAGCCATCGGCCTAATTTTTTTCAGCAGCTTCACGTCGTGCTTTTTTAGCCGCCTTTTTCCGTTTACGAATCCCACGGAAGAAGTTTTCCAACATCTCGCCGGCCGGACGTGCCAAGATGCGTTCATGAACCGTTACTTGATGATTTAACCGGGTATCATCCATCACCTGATACAAACTACGAACGGCGCCAGCCTTGGGATCACGGGCACCAAAGTAGAGTTCAGGTAGCCGTGCATTAATAATAGCCCCACTACACATCAAACATGGTTCCAAGGTGACATATAGCTGACAATCGGCTAATCGCCAACTATGCAAATATTCGCAAGCTTCCTGAATCGCAATAATTTCCGCGTGCATCGTTGCATCCTGACCATGCTCCCGTAAATTGTGACCACGGCCAATAATTTCACCCTGGTGAACGATCACGGCCCCAATCGGCACTTCGCCAATTAAGTAGGCCATCCGCGCTTCATGTAATGCTTCTTGCATCCAGTCTTCCGCTGTTGGTTCCGTCACGACTATCCCTCCTTTACACTTTGTAGGATGTAATACCCTTTGTCCTTCTTAATCACCTGACAATTACCAAAGGTCGTTTGCATCAATTTCTTCGCAGATGGTGCGCCCTGCTTTTTCTGTAAAACGACGGTGAGTGTTCCACCAACGACTAGCCGTGAAACGGCCCCCGTTAACATCGCATCCACCACTGCCTTACCTGCGCGCACCGGTGGGTTGGTGACAATCGCCGCGTAATTAGTCGCGGTCACTTGTTGATAGACATCAGACGTAAAAATATTGGTATTCGTAATTTGGTTCAAAGCAACATTTTTACGCGCTAAGCTTAGCGCTAACTCGTTCACATCGACCATATCAACCGTTCGTTCGGGTGATTGATACGCGAGCGCCATCCCAATGGGACCATATCCGGTTCCCAAATCTAGCATTGGGCCCGCTGGCAAATCAGTTGGATCAAACGCTGCAAGTAGTGTTCGTGAGCCGTAATCCACGGTACGCTTGGAGAAGACACCGTTGTCCGTCGTAAATTTAAACGAGTGATTAAAAATTTCAAAATTCCATTGCTTTTCATCATGCACAATATCCGGATTGTGTGTATAATAATAGTTGGTCATATTTATTTTCCTCTAAATTTCTGGTCTATATCTATGATAACTGATTCAGCGAGTGAACCACAAATAATTTAAAAAACTTTTTAGTCGGTTAAAAGCTGACACTAACACAACATCTAGGGCTTGTGATTTTTACCACACCCTAGATGTTGTGTTTTTTGATTGTTTTTTTCACCACATGTTGTATACTAAATTTATCAGAAAAACGAGTTAGGATGATGAAAAATGAAAAAAGTTACTGTATTTACTAAAAACAACTGCATGCAATGCAAGATGACTAAGAAGTTCCTCACGGCGCACAATATTGCCTTTGAAGAGAAGAACATCAATACGAATCCTGAATACGTCGATTACCTGAAGAATCAAGGTTTCCATGCTGTTCCGGTCGTTGAAATCAATGGCGAAGACAGCATTGCCGGCTTCCGTCCTGATGCTTTAAAACAATTAGCTGTTTAGTTTGTTCACGCTTTTTTGCGTGGTTACATAGCTGGTTTACCCTTTAAAATATGATAAACGACCCACAATCATCAACCTACTGATTGTGGGTCGTCGATTTTGCCAGCCACAATTATACTGATAGAAAGAGGATTCCTTATGACCTTAAAAGATTTAAAAGACGTCACGTATTACGACTTAAATAATGAGATCAATATTCCCGTTAACAATCAGATTCCGCTCAACAAGGATCAGGAGGCACTTGCCGCTTTCCTTGAACAAAATGTTGAACCGAACACGATGAAATTTGATAGTCTTAAGGCGCGCTTTGACTACCTACGTGAACACGACTATTTGGAAACCCCTGCCATTGATAAGTATGATTTTAGCTTTATCGAAAAACTTTACGATTACTTGCGGTCGCAAGACTTCCACTTCAAGACGTTTATGGCGGCTTACAAATTTTATGCCCAATACGCCTTAAAGACGGATGATGGCGACTATTACTTGGAAAACTTTATTGACCGTGTGGCAATGAACGCCCTCTACTTTGCTGATGGTAATGAAGACTTGGCGATGGACCTGGCCGACGAAATCGTTCACCAACGTTATCAACCAGCCACTCCCAGTTTTCTCAATGCTGGTCGGGCCCGGCGTGGTGAATTGATTTCTTGCTTCTTGATTCAATCGACCGATGATATGAACTCAATCGGCCGGACGATTAACTCCGCGTTACAACTTTCTCGGATCGGTGGCGGGGTCGGTATTAACCTCAGCAACTTACGGGGTGCCGGTGATCCAATCAAGCATATCGATGGCGCTGCTAGTGGGGTCGTACCCGTCATGAAATTATTAGAAGACAGTTTCTCCTACTCTAACCAATTAGGTCAACGTCAAGGTGCCGGGGTCGTTTACCTTAGTGTCTTTCATCCAGATATTATTGCCTTTCTTTCTGCTAAGAAGGAAAACGCCGACGAAAAGATTCGGCTCAAGACGCTTTCACTCGGTGTCACCGTACCCGACAAGTTTTACGAGTTGATCAAGGCTGACGCTGATATGTATCTCTTCAGTCCTTACGGCGTTGAACGCGAATACGGGGTACCGTTCTCATATGTCGATATCACCAAAGAATACGACAATATGGTTAAGAACCCGAACATCCGTAAAACTAAGATCAAGGCGCGTGACCTTGAAAATGAAATCAGCAAGTTACAACAAGAATCTGGCTACCCATACGTCGTCAACATTGATACCGCGAACCGCGAAAATCCTATCGACGGTAAAATCGTGATGAGTAACTTGTGCTCAGAAGTGATGCAAGTGCAAACCCCATCATTAATTGATGACCAACAACAGTATGAGAAGTTGGGAACTGATATTAGTTGTAACCTTGGTTCGACTAACATTGTTAACTTAATGACCTCTCCAGACTTTGGACATTCTGTTGAAGCCATGGTGCGCGCGTTAACTTTTGTTACTGACCACTCTAACGTCGACGTCGTTCCTTCCATCCAAAAAGGGAACCGTCAAGCCCATACCATTGGATTAGGTGCCATGGGGCTCCATGCCTTTTTCGCGAAGAATCAGATGGAATACGGCAGTAAAGAAGCCGTTGACTTTACCAATATCTACTTCTTACTCTTAAACTACTGGACCTTAAAAGCTTCTAACGAAATTGCGCGTGAACGTCACGAAACCTTCGTTAACTTTGAAAAATCCAAGTATGCCGATGGTTCTTACTTTGACAAGTACACCACCCAAGATTGGCAACCAAAATATGACAAGACCGCTGCACTGTTTGACGGTATCTTCATTCCAACCAAAGCTGATTGGGAAGCCCTCAAAGAAGCCGTTATGCGTGATGGCCTCTATCATCAAAACCGGATGGCTGTCGCCCCAAATGGGTCAATCTCGTACATCAACGATACGACTGCCAGCCTACACCCAATCATCAACCGGGTCGAAGAACGACAAGAAAAGAAAATTGGTAAGATTTATTATCCCGCTCCTTACCTATCTAATGATACAATTAACTATTATAAGTCAGCATACGATACTGATATGCGTAAAGTTATCGATGTCTATGCGGCTGCTCAACAACACGTTGACCAAGGAATGAGCTTGACCCTCTTCATGCGGTCAACTATTCCAGCTGGCTTATACGAATGGAAAGATGGTCGCACTGATAAGATGACCACGCGGGACTTAAACATTTTACGGAACTACGCCTACCGCAAAGGGATCAAATCGATTTATTATATTCGGACCTTTACGGACGACGATGGCGAAGTCGGTGTTAACGAATGTGAAAGCTGCGTAATTTAGTATCTTAGATCTCTAGGAGGATAACAAATGGCAACAGACTTGGCTTACTACCAAAAACTGCTCAGTAATGGCAACTATAAGGCAATTAACTGGGATCGAGTTTCAGATGCAATTGATAAAAGTACTTGGGAAAAGTTAACCGAACAATTTTGGTTAGACACCCGGATTCCAGTTTCCAACGACATGGCAGACTGGCGTGAATTAGATGATGATCACCGGTGGGTCGTGGGACACGTTTTCGGCGGTTTGACGCTGCTGGATACGTTACAATCACAAGACGGTCTGCAAGCACTTCGCCGCAACGTCTTAACCTCACATGAAACGGCCGTATTGAATAACATCCAATTCATGGAATCTGTTCATGCAAAGAGTTATTCAACAATTTTTGAAACATTGAATACGCCGGACGAAATTAATGAAATTTTTGACTGGAGTGACAGTGAAGAATTCTTGCAAGCAAAAGCCCAATGGATCTACAAGCTTTACGATAACATCGACGAAGATCCATTGAAGCAAAAAGTTGCGAACGTCTTTTTGGAAACTTTCCTGTTCTATTCTGGTTTCTATACGCCACTGTACTACTTGGGGCACAATCAATTGCCAAACGTTGCCGAAATCATTAAATTGATTTTGCGGGACGAAAGTGTCCATGGCACTTACATTGGTTATAAGTTCCAATTAGGCTTCAAAGACCGTTCTGAAAAGCAGCAGGCAGAATTTAAAGACTGGATGTTCGATTTCTTATACAAACTCTATGAGAATGAAGAAAACTACATTCATTTAGTTTACGATCAAATTGGTTGGTCTGATGAAGTCTTGACTTTTAGTCGTTATAACGCCAACAAAGCCTTGATGAATCTCGGCCAAGATGCCCTCTTCCCAGATACTGCGGAAGACGTTAACCCGGTCGTCATGAACGGGATTTCAACGGGGACTTCTAACCATGACTTCTTCTCACAAGTTGGGAATGGTTACCGCTTGGGTCAAGTTGAAGCAATGCAAGACACCGACTACGATATTGGTAATCCAGACGATTAATCAACACGTTAGTTCACAAAAATGCGGCGCCTATCCGGGCCGCATTTTTGCTAGAAAATTTTATCTTGGGGGTAGTTTAGAATGGCAATTCATAATATCTGTGTTTTTTGTGGGTCTAATTCTGGTTTAGATCCCGCATTTAGTGACAAAACGGTGGCACTCGGTCAATACTTGGCCGCTAATGATTACCAACTCGTCTATGGCGGTGGCGACCATGGTTTAATGGGGAAAGTCGCCAAAGCAACTATGGATGCTGGTGGCCGCGTTATCGGGATTATCCCGCATTTTCTGGTCGCAAGAGAACTTGCATTTAAGGACGTCACGACTTTTATCGAAACGCGCACGATGACCGAACGCAAGGAAAAGATGCTTCACCTCGCTGACGCCTTTATCGTTTTACCTGGCGGGTTTGGCACCTTTGAAGAATTCTTACAAATGTTATCTTGGAGTCAAATGGATATTCACCAAAAGCCGATTGCGCTCTACAACATCGACGGCTTCTACGACGATCTAGTCGCCATGCTACAAAAGACCGCCGATTTAGGGTTTGCCCCCGAGGCTAACCTCGACCTATTCATTAATGGGCATGATCTTGATGAAATTTTCGCTGGTTTCCATGATTTCAAACATGTGTTACCGCCTAAGTATACGAACTAAATAATCTAGCCTACGCAAAACAGCTCTAGTGCTTCTGCCACAATTAGTTCAGCCCTCATCATATTAGTCGGCTGAATTCTAAAGTCATCATAAAATGCCCCATCATTGCTTCTCGCAGTGATGGGGCATTTTGCTATGTCATTAACGATACTTACTTTATGACATACTATTCAGTTATTTCAATCGTTTCAACAACCATACTGGCCGGTGCCGCTCAGACTTGTGCACCCGGGTATTAACGACTTGTAGCAATTGTAAAATGGTGAAGATTAGTGAATTACGTTTTCGGTACGCAATGTACTTCGGTTCCCACTCGGTCACATACTTTTCTTTGTACGACCGTAATCCCTGAAAACCATATAACTGGTAGCCATATTCGTAAATTAAATGAGCAATTTTTTCTTGAATAAAACTGTAGCGTGAAACCCCTACACCGGATAACGGGGCCATTCCCATATTGAAATAGGCATAGCCATCATCACGCGCCTGTTCAAATAGGTGCACAAAGACCGTGTCCATAATGCCGGATGGCGCCGATTGGCTTGACCGCATTAAGTCAATTGAAGTCGTCTGATGATTTCCCTGTGGCATAATATTCGCAAACGCGACAATTCGGTGGTCAGGATCATAAACGACCGCTACGGGTGCCTGATTGAGATACTGCTCATCAAAAAATCCGAGCGAGAATCCTTTTTCCGTCTCACCTGCTAACCAACTATCCGAAACAGCTCGTAATTCAGCCATAACGTCGGCACTGAACGGTGGCTGCAAGATGGCAAACTCATAGTGATCCCGGGTAAACTTATTCATTAGGGCCCGTTCACCCCGTAGCCGTTTACCAGCCAAACTAAAGTCTGCCAATTTAACGTGCCCTTCTTCACCGGTTTTGATAAAGTCAAAGCCCATTTCGTGTAGGCGCATCGTCAGCATCTCACTAATTTCGTAAAAGACTAGCGAGCAACCGTCACTATCTGCGTCATCCAATAACTGTTCCAAGGCAGCTTGTAATACCGCTTGATTACCGAATGGCTCTCCCATAATAATCAGTTTATCGGCCTTCTGTTGGTATAAGAAAATCAGTTGATCGACCCCATCGACTTGATAGTAATATGCTAACTTATCATTCAAATAAGCCAAGTGTGAGATTTCATTGCCACCATAAGTTTCAATCACTTGTTTGACCCGAGCCGCATCCATCTTTTGACGCAATCGGGCGTTATAGCCACTCGCAAAGTAGCGGTACATAATAATCAAAATCATTGCCGCTAAGACTAACCCAATCACCCCAAATAACCAGAGCTTTTGTGATGGGAAGAACAGAGCTTCAGGAACCGCATGCCGATGATGAATTTGGGGTGCGTTATAGACCCCCACAATCGTATACAAGATAAAGGTCACCACATACACGCAGCTAACCCACAACGTTTGCCCCCACGAAAAAGCCAACCGATCACGATAATAAGCATGCCGCGACAAAGCCACTAGCGCTAGAATCACAATCAAGAAAATCACAAATTTCATCGAAATTGCATCATAGACGACGAGCCAGCGAATCGTATTCAAAATTGCAATCAGCAGGACAATCACCGTTGGCCAAAAAGCTTTTTTGACCCGGCCAGCAGTTCCCAACGCCACCCCAATCAGTAAGAAGGCCATAATAATACTGCTGGCCTGATTAATAAAGAAAAAGGTGTACGGATAAAACTGTAAGAAGAGTTTATTGTTATATGCAAAGTTAGGGACCGTTGACATCAACAACATCAAAAAACCAGAAAAGTAGAGAAAAACCGTCAGTACCATCTGAGCAACACGTTGTAATGCCTGCTTAGGAATACCCGCTAAGCGCACGTTTAAGCGATGGCCGGTGTCATGGATGAATAAGACCAACCCGATGGCAAACGGGATAATATAGTAGAATAACCGGTAAAATAAGAGCCATGCGACTGCGTCTGGTCGAGAAACTCCGACCGCACCGAGGCCAAAAATCATGAAAACGTCGAATGACCCAATACCACCGGGTACCATTGACACTTCACCGACAACCGAAGCAATCACGAATAACGGCACGACCGCTGCAAAATCAATGGGTAATCCCATAAAGTTTCCAATTAATAAGAAGAACAGCACACAGCCAGTCCATTCACCAAACGACCCACTCAATAACCGAACGACGTTGCCGAGCGTAAGGCCATCGAAGAATTCCGAATCGTTGACTCGTGTAAAAATAAAGATGGCTGGAAAATACAGTGCACCACCGACGAGCCAGATCCAGTAACTGCCATACATGTTCCCAATGCCAAAGCCATAGACTAGCACGAGTGAAATCATACAATATAATGACAATCCCGAAACTAAAAACAAAGCGATCTTGGAAATGGCAAACACGATTTGTTTCTTAGTGGCTTCGCGATTATAAAAGTTAGCACGCAGTGAGGCGCCCAGCACGCCCCCAAAACCACCGATATTCGTAAATGTATTGGTGATCCATCCAGCTTTTAAGATATAGCCAAGTGAATAGTGGTTGGGTAAAAACTTTGTAATCATGACGTCATACGTCAGCATTGGTGTCACTGCGATAATACCAATCACGACCATGCTTAACAGATGCCACCAGCTTTGCGAAGCAAGCGCATTCGCCAACTGCGCGCCACTGACTTCCTTCGCAATTTTGCCGACTTCCGTAATCACAAATAACAGGACAGAGAATACAAATAATGCTTTGATAATCCCCATGCGTTTATTGAGTGCCGTCCCGATTTTCTGTAACGTTGCCTTCAAAAAAATTCCCCCATTGGTGTGTTTGTTCTATTATCGCAATCTTAGCCTGTTTATACAACCGTTATAGGTCGTTAATAACCCCCACAGGTCTGATTTGTCCCCGTATTAAGCTATGAACATTTTAAATACCTGTTACTAAATTGTTCCGAATGGGTGTTAGTAGTTAGCACTAATTATGATTAATTATCGAAATTAATACCAGCATAAACCAATATTAATTGATTTTTAGTTGCCAAACTCGCTTTACCAACCTTTACCGTTTATGTATAATTAAAGTGATACATAAACAAGGAGGAATTTCTTATGCACCATGCAAAAAAACTCGTCGTTGCACTAACGAGTCTACTCATCTTAACCGGCTGTACCACTGGTAATCAACAAGCCGCCAACCATACCAGTGTCAAAACCAAGACGGTTCGGGTTGAGAAACGGACTGCTGCTAATAAAGCCGCCTGGGCAAAAGCAAGGGCCGCTAGTCGGGCTAACGCGGCCTCAGCCAAAGCTCTTAGTTCAAACACGACCCAACTCGCAATTGCAACTAGTCAGGCTAAGCGTCAATCCGAACAACTAAAAGCAAAACATGACGACGCAATGGCCTCATCAAAATCAGCGTCACAGGCTGCCGCCAAATCAGCTGCTAGTGAAGCGACCGCACAATCACGCTCCCAGTCAGAAGCCCAGTCCGCTTCGGCCGTCGCGGCGGTTAGCCAATCTAAGCAAGCGGCCAAAGCCAGCAGTCAAGCAGCTTCTCAAAGTCAACAAACTCAAACTAGTACCGCAACCACGAGTCGGCAGAATAATTTTTCTGGCGATACCGATACCGCCCAAACTGGACGTATCGTAGGTAACCGCAATTCCAAAATTTATCACGTTGAAACGGGGCAAAACTACCGGATGGCCGGTAAAAATGCCGTTTACTTTAGTACGGAAGACGCGGCGCGGGCCGCTGGTTTCCGTAAGTCATTTCGATAGGAGGATCACTTCATGGCATTGATCGGCACCATCTTATTATTTGCAACCCTGTACTGGTTCTGGCGCTTACATCGGCGCTACCGTGGGCGTCAATGGTGGCGGCATAGTTGGCCGGCCATTATCGCATTGCTCGTCAGCTTTAGTATTCTCGGCACATCTGATGAATCCACTCAGCCAACTGTGAAGACAAAGACCGTTACTAAGACCCACTTAGTAACGGCTAATAATGACAAGCAACTGACGGCACTTCAAGCTGCCAATCGTGCTTCTGCTAGCAGCTTAAAGAAGGCTGCGAAAAAACTTTCGAGTAGTCAACAACATATTGACAAGCTCAAGGCTACGAACAAGCAAGCTGGCGCAACTTCGACAACAGCACCAACCAAGGTCAATTCTGACCATAACCCAAGTAACAATGCGTTGGCTAGTAAAACTTACAACGGTCAACAAACGATCACGATTAATCAGAATCAGCCCGCATTTACCGCTAAGGAGCTCAGTACGAGTCAGGGTGCCTGGCAACAATATGGCAATTTAGACTCACTTAACCGGGTGACGGCTGCTAATGCCCTCTTAAATCAGTCACTGATGCCCAAAGCTGAACGTGAGGCCTTGAATGTTCGACCAACTGGTTGGCATAACAAACGCATCAGTAGCGGTTGGCTTTACAACCGCAGTCATCTGATTGGCTATCAATTAACGGGGCAGAACAACAATATCAAGAACCTCATGACCGGAACCCGTTCTTTGAATGACCCTGAAATGACGACCTATGAAAACCAAGTTGCGGCCTATTTGAAAGAAAGTCCGAAAAACTACGTCCGCTACCAAGTGACCCCCATTTTCAAAGGTAACGAATTGTTAGCCCGCGGTGTTCAAATGCGTGGTCAGTCAGTTGGTAGCAATACTGTTAGTTTTAATGTCTATATTTTCAATATCCAGCCCGGTATGACCTTGAACTATACTGATGGCACTAGTCAGGTCAGTCACTAACGATCATTGATCATCGTATTCAGCCTATCACGCAGCAGCCACAAAAGTGATAGTGCCCTGTCGACCAGAAGTTCAACCCAAGTGAAATTTTAAAACAAGCCCAACAGACGTACTATGCGACGTTCTGTTGGGCTTGTTTTGACTTGCTTAATCCAATACGGTTACGCCTCTAACACCAAGTCACCGTAATCATACGGTGGTTGATATCAAATTGCACTAACACTTAGCCTAAGTATAAATTCTCAGTAATCGTTATATGCGTGGTCATGCACGTGATTCGCACCAACGCCACATCTAGAGATAAAAAAAAACCACACCCCATAGTAGGGTGTGGTCTGATGACGTTCCGTTAAGTAAATAATTACTTAAGGGTAACGACACCACCAACTTCTTCAAGCTTAGCTTTCATATCGTTGGCTTCGTCTTCTGAAACGCCTTCTTTGATGATTGAAGGTACGTTATCAACAAGACCCTTAGCATCTTTCAAGCCAAGACCAGTGATATCACGAACGGCCTTAATAGCCTTAACCTTTTGGTCACCGGATTCAGTTAATTCAACATCGTATGAATCCTTAGCAGCGGCAGCGTCGCCACCAGCAGCACCGGCAACAGCAACAGGGGCTGAAGCTGAGACATCGAATTCTTCTTCGATAGCCTTAACTAAGTCGTTTAAATCTGAGATTGAAGCTTCTTTTAATGAGTCGATAATAGCATCTTTATCAAAAGCCATTTTTTGTTCCTCCATTTTATATGAACTTATATTTTAGTTTTTTTAACACACTGACAGCAAATTAAGCTGCGTCTTCGTCGCCTTTTTCAGCAACCGCCTTAACAGCGTATGCAACGTTACGAACAGGTGCTTGTAACAAGTTGGCGATCGTAGCCAATAATTCTTCACGTGATGGCATCGTAGCGTATTCTTGAACAGTTTCAAGATCAGCAACTTTACCTTCGATCACGCCACCCTTTAATTGAAGGGCATCAGCGGTCTTCGCGAAGTTAGCCAAGATCTTTGCAGGAGCAACTGGGTCTTCTTCAGAGAAGGCAACGGCAGTAGGACCAGCAAATACAGGTTTTAAGTCTTCAAATCCGGCCTTATCAGCGGCACGCACCATGATCTTGTTCTTGATAACGCGCATCTTAACACCGGCTTCACGTAATTGCTTACGTAAATCAGTTACTTGTTCAACAGTCAAACCACGGTAATCAACAACAATGGCTGATACTGAGCTCTTCAATTGTTCTGCAACTTCTTCGACTTCTTGTGCTTTAACAGCAATTGTTTCTTTACTCAACAGATTCACCTCCCAGAATTTTGGTTCAGGGATTTATAAAAAAATCCCTATGTCCACCAAGACATAGAGAAAAAACAATGTCCTCGGCAGGTAGATTAAGGCCGTTAAGCCGCCTGAGTCTTAGGTAGAGATATTACTTAACCTCTAGTAATCTATCACAGATCACCCACGGGGTCAATTGTTTTCAGAATTTAATCCTTAAAATGATGCTAAATCAACACGTACCGCTGGGGTAAAGGTTGAAGTAACAACTAAGTTTTGGATGAAAGTCCCACGTACTGAGGCTGGACGAGCTTTCACGATGGTGTCTTCAATGGTCTTGAAGTTACCAACTAACTTGTCAGTATCGAATGATACCTTGCCAACAGGAACGTGAACGTTACCGTCACGGTCAGTCCGGTAAGTCACCTTACCAGCTTTTGAATCGTTAACGGCTTTAGCAACGTCCATCGTAACCGTACCAGTCTTAGGGTTAGGCATTAAGCCTTTAGGTCCAAGAACCCGACCTAAACGACCAACTTGGGCCATCATGTCAGGGGTAGCGATTGCGACATCAAAGTCTAACCAACCGTCTTGGATCTTCTGAACTAAATCAGTTTCACCAACAAAGTCAGCACCGGCTTCTTCAGCTTCTTTAGCCTTGTCACCCTTAGCAAAAACGATAACGGTTTGATCTTTACCGGTACCATTAGGAAGGACAACCGCGCCACGAAGTTGTTGGTCGGCTTGCTTTGTATCAACGTTTAATTTGAAGGCAACTTCAACAGTTGCATCAAACTTTGCGAAATCCATTTTTTTAACCAAGTCTACCGCTTCAGTTACATCGTAAGCTTTGTCACGATCAACGAGCTTAGCGGCGTCTTGGTATTGTTTACTTTTCTTTGCCATCTAAGTGTTTTCCTCCTTGCAAATGTGGTTCAAACGGAGATTTCCTCCCACTTGACACATTCATTTTGATGAAGTGTCCGACATACTCAACAGTACTGAATTAGCCTTCGACGGTGAATCCCATACTCCGAGCAGTACCTTCGATCATGCGCATAGCTGCTTCAACGTCAGCTGCGTTTAGATCTTGCATTTTAGTTTCGGCGATTTGCTTAACTTGATCTTTGGTTACAGTTGCAACCTTCTTCGTGTTAGGTTCACCGGAACCACTTTCAACACCGGCAGCTTTCTTCAATAGAACGGCAGCAGGTGGGGTCTTAGTGATGAAGTCGAATGAACGATCTTCGTACACCGTAATCACAACAGGGATGATCATACCTGCTTGATCAGCAGTACGAGCATTGAAATCCTTTGTGAAACCCATGATATTGATACCTGCTTGACCTAAAGCTGGGCCAACTGGCGGAGCAGGTGTTGCTTTGCCCGCAGGAATTTGTAATTTAACAACGTTAGCTACTTTTTTAGCCACGAGACATTCCTCCTTAGTCCGTGATGTGGTAAATGGAGCTGAGTTTTTGCTCCTCCCACGTAAACGTGCATACGTGACGCACAAATATCATTGTAGCATATCTATTTTTCACCAGCAACCTTTTTTGTAGCTTCTGGATATAAAAACTGGACGATTTGGCGATCAACTTCATAGTTTTCATGTAATCGTGAATGGCGGGCATTCTTACCATGTACCACAAATTCTTGATACTGGTCACGCGTTGGTCGCAGTAAAAAGCGCAATGACAACGCACTATTCAGAGCGACAGCACCATCACTTTGCGCCGCATCGCCAATGTTACCCGCAATATTCAAATACGAAATCGTGTTTGGCAATCGTTGGAGCGTTCGCAAAAAATAATTATAAACGGGCGTAGTCTTAGTTGGTCCGGTCGCCGTCAACGGGTGATTTTCAATCGGATACGTATTTTGCCCGACCTCACTATCATTAAACGGCGCACCAATTGTGACAACCTTGCGGACTTCCGGTAAATTGACCAGTTTGGCAGCTGTCGTCAAGTATTGAAAGAGCACCACACCACCCATCGAATGAGCGACTAAATTGATCGTCTGAACGTGCTCATGCGCAATCAAATACTGCACAACTGCCAAGACGCCCGCCGCCTGTTGCCGTACAGCAACGCGTGGCGTGGCAAAAATCAACTGTACCATTGGGCGGTAAGCGTCTAGCTCACCAGTCACATGGGGATGATTATGTCGATCAATCATTACGACTAATGACTTATTGGCGATGCCCCCGGCCGTAAAACGTTGGAGCATGCCACCAAAAGAGAACCGGTTGCCCGCATACCCTGGAATAAATAGCGTCACGGCGCTATCATCTGCTGAATTAGCCGACACCGACTGCCGCAAATGCTGCGGTCGCCCGTATTGCCAAAATTTAAAGGTGATACGCCCCAAAATACCGAGCACTAAGGCGCCGATGATGACTAAAATTACTTCTGCCAAGATGGTCCACCAGCTTACTTAAATTAATTACCGAATCTGGTCAACTTGATCGAAGTCCAATTCAGTACTTGTTTCCCGACCGAACATATTGATATTAACCTTGAGCTTCATCTTTTCGTTGTCAATTTCAGTAATTTCACCAGAAAGGCCAGAGAAAGCGCCATCGATGATGGTAACTTGTTCGCCAACTTCAACGTCCAATTCGGTATGCCGAGCACTCATGCCTAGTTGATGCAAGATTTGTTCCGCTTCTTCAGGCAACAATGGCGTTGGTTTACTACCTTGCCCATGTGATCCTAAGAACCCAGTAACACCTGGCGTATTCCGAACAATATACCAAGCTTGGTCCGTCATGACCATTTCAACCAAAACGTAACCAGGGAAGATCTTCTTCATTTCAACTTTGTCTTTCCCATTCTTGACTTCATGAGCTTCTTCTTCGGGAACAACGACCCGGAAAATATTGTCTTCCATTCCCATAGATTGAATACGGGATTCCAAGTTAGAACTAACCTTATTTTCATAACCAGCGTAGGTATGTAAGACATACCATCTTTTCTCAACAGACTCGACCATTATTATTCTCCTTTAAAATGTCTTTTGGCAAAATAAAAAAACCTCGTTTGCACGAAGTTTTCTTTCAATGCCATTATTATAACAAAAATTTGTTCAAAAAGCCATTAATGCCAGCTTGTTAACATTTGTAATAATAATTGGATAATCCAATCAAATAAAGCGAAAAACGCCACGAAGAACAGTGATGTTGAGACAACTGTCCACGAATCACGACGATTTTCCCGCCAAGTTGGCCAGGTCACTTTTTTCATTTCATGTCCAACTTGACCAAAAAATTTAAATAAGCGCATGTCTAATCCCCCTACCGCGTTTCACGATGAAGTGTGTGTTTACCACAATATTTACAAAATTTCTTAACTTCTAAGCGGTCAGTTCGATTCGGGTTAGCATCAATCGTGTAGTTCCGCGAACCACAAACGGTACATGCCAGTGCAACTTTTTTCTGTGCCATCGACAAAACCTCCATAATAAATCAGGTATAACATTAGCATGGAACTTTTCGAATGTCAATTTCAGGCAGCGTCTTGTAAAAAGTCACGCATCTTCTTGCGGCATCGATCCGTGGCGTTGACCACTTGATCAACTTCCACTTGCCGACTCAATGCAATCCGTTCTGGCGATTGCCCTGCCAATAGATCCATAAAAACCAATCCTTCAAATGCCGAACAGATTGCTGGAAAAATCCGCACCTGCTCACGAACATGAACCACATCAAGGGTCGAGGCCCTTAGCGTCTGAATATTGCATAAGATATCCTCATCATTAACATCCAGCGATAAGATATCCCCTTCCGGACGACGCTTGCGAGCCTGTGTCCGCCGAATATGATCAATAATCTGATTACTCAATAGCACCCGGTAATAAGTGCCAAAGCTACATTGCCGTAGCCGTTGATACTTTTTAGCCGCTCGATAAACTGCAATTCGACCTTCTTGAAGCCAATCATCCTCGTCAAAGTTCCGGACATAGTATTGCCGTCGCAACCGCCAAACAACTGGGACATACTGCTGGGCTAATGCATTAATGCTTGCATCATCACCATCTGCTGCTAAGTGGATCAATTGCTGTTCATTCACGTGACATTCCTCGCTTCTGACTAGTTTCAGAAACTGCACCCCTGAGCATCTGTAATGCTAATATACCGGGTTAATTGTGCCGTCACAAGCGAACGAACGTTTCAATTCAGCCACCTCAGCACTCACAGAAATCTTCTTATACGCGGCTATCAAAACTACTATGATCGTCCCATTCATCAACCTAATAGTGCTATATCGCACTAATTATTAGTAATATCAAAATATTGCTAACGCCAAAGACAAGTGCGACCTACTTAAGCCCGTTGGAGACGAGTACGCGCGTCCGCTGGAGTTGCACGAAGCCACTACACTGTCTAACCAACCGATTAATGCAATCGCCAGCGCAAACTCCGATAACACTAAAACTGTTATGACAAGCCATCCTAACATCTAGTGAACAGCAGCTGAACTGGGGCATTTGATTACTAGATATTTTAATACTAGAACTGCTTTCGAGCCTTAAATTGCCACTGGTTATCTTTTGCAAAATTTAAATATTAATTATGACGATTTAGAAACAGCCCACGCTCGCGGCAACCACCTAATTACGACCTGTGATGATGTTTAACGTGATTGCGTTCTAGTTGTTGGCGGTACTGATCCAAGGCCGATAATTGATCATCATTCCAGGGTGATTTACGAACGGCACCTAAATCCTGGGTGCGCACGGCAGTATGACGCACATCTTTCAGCGCAGTCTTGACGCGGTGTCGTAATTCCAAGGCTGGTACTCGTAATGCACCTTCCGAAAAGATTACCCATTGTTCTGCCTGATCACTAGTCGCAACCGTCACTTGAAGTACTCGCGATTGCTTTTCACCCGCGTACTTTTCGATATAACTGTCAGCGGTCTGGTCTTTACTCGTCCAAATAATCTCAAGATCAGCTTGGCGATAACTCTTAGAATTACCCGGAACGTACATCGCATCAAAAACCAGGCTAATATTAAGGCCCGTAATTTTTTTATACTCAGTCAACATGCTAATTAACTCGTCACGAGCTTGCGGCAACCGGTCCGTTTGTTTTAAATGATTGAGTTCTGGCCAGTTGCCAATCATATTGTAAGCATCGACAATCAATAATTGTTGTTTCATCTTATTTTCCCAGTGGATGCCGGGACGTGTAGCCTTGATAAATCAGAAGGCTGGCCGCCACACTGGCATTCAAACTTTGAACATGACCAATCATTGGAATGGTCAACATTTCGTCCACACTCTTCTTAAGTAATGGTGAAATTCCCTTACCTTCATTACCAATAATCAAACCAACGGCACCGGAAGCATCCCACTGTCGGTAGTCCGTCCCATTCATATCAGTCCCAAAGATCCACAGACCGGCTTCTTGCAATTGTTTAACCGTTTGAACCAAGTTCGTCACCCGCGCAACTTTCACGTGTTCGATAGCCCCCGTTGACGTCTTGGCAACCGTACTGGTTAACCCCACGGCGCGCCGTTTCGGAATAATGATGCCATGGGCGCCAGCTGCATCGGCCGTCCGCATAATCGAACCTAAGTTATGGGGATCTTCGATATTATCCAAGATCAAGAAAAATGGCGCTTCATTCTTAGCCTTAGCAACAGCAAATAAATCATCAATGGTGGCATATTCAAAAGCAGCCACCCCCACAGCTACCCCCTGATGGTTGGCGTTGTCGGTTAAACGGTCTAACTTTTGTTTCGGCACGTACTGTACGATCAAATTACGTTTCTTCGCAATCTTGGCAATGTCATTCAGTACATCGGCCTGTAGACCGCTTTGAATAAAGACTTTGTTGATCTGTTGATCACTCTTGATTGCTGCCATGGCGGGGTGCCGCCCAATTACAAAGTCAGCTGCTGTTTGGTCTTGTCCATTATTTGACACTGGAAACCCTCCCTTCATCAACTTGTTTAATACACCACTGTGCCAGTTCTGCAATTCGGTCCGCCTGCTGAGTCAATTGTAAATACCCAAAAACGGCTTCAAAACCGGTTGAGATCCGGTAAGTGACGACATCGGTATGTTTGGCCGACGTATGACTCTTGGCATTCCGTCCACGCTTAAAAACGTCCACTTCAGTTGGCGTTAAAACTTCCTCGGCCTGCATCCGTTCGATCAGTGCCGCTTGCGCTTTGGCTGAAACATAGTGGGTTGCGTGGTGGTGCAACTTAGTGGCTTTAGTAAAACCACTTTCAATCAAATGTTGGCGAATAAACGGTTCATACACCGCGTCACCGAGGTACGCGAGTGCAATCCCGTTTAATTGTTGATAATCAACTTGCATATTATTCCTTTCTAAACCGCACACCCTGAGGCGTATCTTCTAAAATAATCCCCTGAGCTTTCAAATCATCACGAATCTGGTCGGCCTTAGCAAAATCCTTAGCTTTACGAGCAGCTTCTCGTTCATCGATCAGTGCTTGAATCGCGTCATCAGCCAGCGTCGCATTAGCCGTTTCAAAAGTGACGCCGAAGACGCCAGTCAACTGCACTAATGCCTTCTGTAAGGCAATCAACGTCTCTTTTTGAACCGTTGCCTTGGCTGCATAGACATTGGCTAACTTAGCTAATTCATACACAGCAGCCACCCCGTTTTGAACATTGAAATCGTCATCCATTGCGGTTCCAAAGTTAGTGATGAGTGTCTGTAACTGTTCTGCCACCGCAGTATCCGTCCCGTTCGTCGCATCTTGCAACCGGAACGTGAGATTACGATAAGCATTACGTAACTTATCCAAGTTATTAGCTGCTTCGTCTAAGTTGGCCTGCGTATATTGAATCGGTCGCCGGTACTGGGTCGTCGCCATGAAGAACCGTAGCACTTGCGGATCAACCGTTTTAATAATATCGTGAACCGTCACAAAATTACCTAATGACTTACTCATCTTTTCGTTGTCATCGCCAACCGTCACAAAACCGTTGTGTAACCAATAATTGGCAAACGTCTTGCCGGTCTTCGCTTCACTCTGGGCAATTTCATTTTCATGATGTGGGAATTCAAGGTCCTGACCACCACCATGAATATCAAACGTATCGCCCAAGTACTTAGTAGACATGACCGAGCATTCAATATGCCAGCCGGGCCGACCCGCACCCCATGGCGATTCCCATGAAATTTCACCGGGCTTGGCTGCTTTCCAGAGTGCAAAGTCAATTGGATCTTCTTTACGATCGGTTTCTTCATCGGCAGTATGCTGACTGGCACCCACTTCTAAATCATCGATTCGCTGGTCAGATAACTGACCATACTTTTTAAACTTCCGTGCGCGGTAATATACGTCGCCAGCTGATTCGTAAGCATAGCCCTTTTCAATCAATGCTTGTACAAATGCAATGATTTCTGGGATATTCTCAGAGGCCCGCGGGTGAACCGTCGCTGGTTCAATATTGACCGCAGTCGTATCTTCCATAAAAGCTTTAATAAACCGGTCAGCAACTGCTGGTACCGTGGTGTGATCTTCAGCGGCACGTTTGATCAGCTTATCATCCACATCCGTGAAGTTGGAGACATAGTCAACGTGGTAACCGCAATATTCAAAATACCGTCGGATAGTATCAAAGGCAATTGCAGAACGCGCATTACCGATATGAATATAGTTATAAACGGTCGGCCCACAGACATACATTTTCACGACTCCGGGGGTGATAGGCTTAAACGGTTCTTTTTGACGCGTTAACGTATTAAAAACACTTAACATATTGGCGACAACTCCTTTCAATTGAATCATTACTTTTGATGATAGTTTACCATGTTTGAAACACAAATAAAAAGCATCCCTCGCACGGCGGAACCGAAACTCCACCATACAAAAGATACTTTCATATGCAGTCACGCGCCACTGGGTAACTTTCGCGATACTGAGATAACGCTCACCCGGGGACTAGCTTGCTGACCGCACGATGTATTAATTGCGTTGTCTTGCTGACGACGACCGCCACTTACGACAACCAACTAATATTTTAATAATCCATTCATTACTTGGCGAGTTCCGCAATCATAGCATCGAGATGCTTCTTGGTCGTTTCACGCCCTAATAATTCAATCGTTTCTGGTAATTCTGGCCCGTGCATTTCGTGAGAAACGGCGATCCGGATCGGCATGTATAATGCCCGGCCCTTGATCTTCGTATCCTTTTGAATGCTCTTGATCGTCTTTTGAATTGCGGTTGCTTCGAAGACGTCAATATCTTCGATTCGTTGCCGGAATTCCTTCAAGACAGGGAGTGCCGTGTCATTATCAAGTTCGGCCTTAGCTTCATCATTGATATCAGCCGGACCATTGAAGAAGAGATCTGCTAAATCAACGATTTGACCAGTATAGCTCATCTGGTTCTTAAATAATGAAACCAACGTCCGTGTCCATTCAATCTGGCTCATATCTGGGCGTTGTGGTAACCGGCCAGCCTTGATCAATTGGCGAATTGACATTGCAAAGACTTCATTTTCGTCAGCCTTCTTAATGTACTGGTTGTTCACCCATTCCAACTTCTTGCCATCAAAAGCTGCTGGTGACTTGCTCAACCGCTTTTCATCATACATTTTGATGAATTCGCGCTTACTGAACAATTCACTTTCGCCAACTGGTGACCATCCTAGTAGGATGATGAAGTTAAGCATTGCTTCTGGTAAGTAACCCAATTCACGGTATTGTTCGATAAATTGCAATACGGTTTCGTCACGCTTGCTTAACTTCTTACCGGTTTCGGTATTGATAATTAAGCTCATGTGGCCAAACTTCGGTGGTTGCCAACCAAAGGCTTCATAAATCATCAATTGCTTAGGCGTGTTGGCAACGTGGTCATCACCACGGAAGACGTGGCTAATTTCCATCATATGGTCATCAACAACCACCGCAAAGTTGTACGTTGGCATCCCGTCACGCTTCTTGATGACAAAGTCGCCACCAACCGTCTTGGATTCAAACGAAACTTTACCTTTAACCATGTCATCCCAAGCATAGGTCGTATTTTCTGGGACGTGGAAGCGAATAACGGGTTGGATACCAGCCGCCTTAGCAGCCGCGATCTTCGCCTGTTTTTCGTCTTCCGTCATGCCAGCAAATTCGTAGACGTAGTGTGGCATTTCCTTACGCGCTTTTTGAGCTTCACGTTGTGCCGACAATTCGTCTTCCGTCATGTAAGATTCGTAAGCTTTACCTTCATCAATTAATTGTTGAATCAACGGGTCATAGATTGATTTCCGTTCTGATTGACGGTAAGGGCCAAAGTCGCCACCCTTATCCGGACCTTCGTCCCAATCAATCCCTAACCACGTCAAATTGTCCATCTGACTCTTTTCACCGTCTTTAACATTCCGCTTTAAATCGGTGTCTTCAATCCGAAGAATGAACTTTCCCTTATTATGCCGGGCAAATAAATAGTTAAACAATGCAGTCCGAGCATTACCAATGTGTAAATGGCCAGTTGGACTTGGTGCGTAACGCACACGAATCTTGCTCTTTGCCAATGTGATTAACGCCTCTTTCGTATTTTTTCATCTTAAATGTTACGCCGGAACCTTTCTATCGACCAGAATATTCCGACTTTCACTTGCTTTTCCAGTTTACCATGTTTACCGCTAAAAATTAAGGTTTCAGACTGAACCCATTGTAAAAATATCGAAACAGGCCCTAATCGTACACTAACAACATCCCAATTTATTGATAATGAGCATTAACCCTCCTATTTTGTTGCGATTCGGCCGCCTCCCTTACGACGTCCTGGATTAGTCATCATTGAACAAAAAAACGGTAGCCCCCATCAAATGAGTTGCTACCGTTGAATCGCTTAACCTAGTGCCGATTATCGCGATTATTATTTCGATTATTACTATGATTATTGTTGTGCTTATTATTTCCATCCGCATGATCCGGGATTCCGCGATTAGCGTGCGCTAAACGGGCAAAAATCATTCGACCAGCATCCGTTTGTAAGGCGCTCGTTACAACGACATCCACCTTTTCATTGATGTAAAACTTCCCATCTTCGACGACAACCATCGTCCCATCGTCCAAGTAACCGACCCCTTGTTGGCGTTCGCTACCATTTTTGACGACCATGACATTCATCTCTTCACCAGGAATAACCCGTGGTTTCAACGACTTAGCCAACTGATTAATATTGAGAACTTGTACGTTTTGGAACTCAATCACCTTATTCAAGTTGTAGTCATTCGTCACGATCACACCGTTGACTTTTTTAGCCAATTGAATGAGTTTACTATCAACTTCTGGAATATCCTCAAAATCGCCCTCGTACATTTCAACCGGGATAATATTTTCATTTTGTAGCTTATTTAAAATATCTAGCCCGCGACGACCCCGCACACGTTTAATACTATCAGCTGAATCCGCAATGTACTGTAATTCATACAAGACGAAGTTCGGTACTAACAGTGTCCCTTCTAAGAAACCAGTCTTGACAATGTCGTAAATCCGGCCGTCAATCAAGATGTTGGTATCTAGAATCTTATAATGATGATAGTTCTGATCTGGCTGAGCATCAGTAATCTCCGGACTTGTTTCCTTTTCACGACGGCGGAAGTTGAAAACTTTCCGCCACTCGTCGATCCGGGTAGTCCCGACTCGCGCACCAATGTAACCAAAAAACAACATCAAAATAATTGGGACGACCGTGTTCAATAGGAATAATGGACTACGATTAAATAATTGCGAAATCAGAACCGCGATCAATAACCCAATAATAAATCCGATACTGCCAAATAAAAGTGTCATTGGATTTTGCTTGGATAAGTTCTTTTCGACTCGATCCACCAGTCGTACAGCGGCATTGGCTAAGAACAATGACAAAACCCATAGAATCAGCGCCCCCAACAAAAAGTTGGTAAAAACGTTATTCAATAACACATTTGGTTGCGACAAAATTGTCGTCCACAAGAACGGCAGGTAAGTTAGTCCTAACGTACCCCCGACGACAATAAATACTAGTCGCACCGTTAACTTCTTCATGGCATCAGCCCCTTTTTAATAATTTGGTTGTTGTAATGCTAATTGGAGCGCTTCTTTTAGCGTGGCAACTCCAATTACTTCGATTCCAGTTGGGATATCCCAACCTTGCAGATTATTCTTAGGAATAAAGATACGTTTAAAACCTAGCTTAGCCGCCTCACCAACTCGTGATTCAATCCGGTTGACCCGCCGAACCTCACCAGTCAAACCGACTTCACCAACAAAACAGTCACTCGGACGAGTCTGCTGGTCACGATAACTAGAAGCCACACTGACCGCAATAGCTAAGTCAATCGCCGGTTCATCTAACTTAACGCCACCGGCCGCTTTCAAATACGCGTCCTGGTTCTGAAGCATTAGACTCGCCCGTTTTTCCAACACTGCCATAATCAAGGAGACTCGATTATGATCCAAGCCACTTGCGGTCCGCTTCGCATTACCAAAGACCGTTGGCGTTACCAGCGCTTGAACTTCTACTAAGATTGGTCGTGTTCCTTCCATTGAAACAACGATGGCGGAACCCGTAGCATCCTTCAGACGTTCTTCCAAGAAGATCTCTGACGGATTGGCCACTTCATACAAACCGCCCGTCCGCATCTCAAATATTCCCAGTTCATTCGTTGACCCGAATCGATTCTTGACTGCCCGTAAAATGCGGTACGTATGATGTAAATCACCTTCAAAGTACAAAACGGTATCAACCATATGTTCTAAGATCTTAGGCCCCGCAATGGCACCACCCTTAGTCACATGGCCCACAATAAAAATGGTAATGCCGTTAGTCTTCGCAATTTGCAGTAGTTCAGCCGTAATTTCACGGATTTGTGATACTGAACCAATCGCAGAGTCCATATCAGGTTCTTGCATCGTTTGTACCGAATCAATGACCACAAATTCTGGATGCGTCGATTCAATCGTTGAACGAATATTCGACATATCAGTCTCAGGATAAAGATAAAAGTCTTCACTGCTAACAGCCAGCCGGTCCGCCCGCATCTTCACTTGGGAGGCACTTTCTTCACCAGTCACGTATAGTACGGAACCACCCGTCTCGGCCAATTGCCCCGAAACTTGCAGTAGTAACGTTGACTTACCAATACCTGGATCACCACCGATCAAAACTAGTGAACCTGGCACAACACCGCCACCTAAGACCCGGTTGAACTCTTTCAGCTTAGTCTTGACACGCGGTGTCTTAGTCAGCGACACTTCTTTGAGTCGTTGTGGCTTAGCCGACTTACCCGCAAAGCTCACCCGCGACTTGCGGTCCGGTTTTGTATCAAAATGTTCTTCAGTTAGTGTATTCCATTCACCACAGTTCGGACACCGTCCTAAATATCGCGGTGTTGAATAACCACAGTTAGAACAAACAAACTGAGTTTTTGCTTTTGCCACGTACACACGTCTCCATTTCTCCGCCAACATATCAATTTAATGTTGGGTATTGGGATTTCTAAAATATTTACTTCATCCGCGCCACACTGTCATGAGTCATGATTAAAAGGTGCCGTTTTTTTAAATTTAAAAGCAGCCAGCTTAGATTCGCTGGAAACAGTTCGAGTTAGCGTAAACTTGCTTAGTTAATTCGTCCTACACCGACCTCCAGACATTTCTGCCAATTGCCGGAACGCGGTGGGCACAGATTTGAGCCGAAGCCCACGTCTTAAATACTGGCCTTTCACGCTTTTATGCCATATTGGTGAAACGTGTTCGGGTCAGACTGAGACTTCCGGTTAGCTACGCTATGACGCCAAGCGGGAATTCACCGCTTAACGGCCTAGCTAGGCTAATCCTCAGTCTCAACTCATCTGAACCTCACACTCTTGCAGTACTGGGCATTGTCAGAAACACCTTCCAGTCGGGATGGTATTCGAATAGCTGATGAAGATGTACCCAACTTTTGATGAATTGGTCGTTGTTTTTCATAAACGGCAATTTTCTCAATCAACTGTCAGGCTGAAAATGATGTTGTGATGACTTACTATTTCTGAGTTACCAGTCATAATACATTGAACGTTTCGACAAAGTAGAGAATACATTCTGATGTTTCGCTCAAAGTTTTCGTATCAAAGTAGTCAGCAACCAATTGTACCAAGTTAAGCGGCCGTTCATTTGCCATTCGAGCGGCTTCCCGACTGGAGGGGCTGGGTGACAATGCTCAGTAGCCAAATTATTC